>JAHDCM010000089.1 GCA_020629895.1 Bacteroidota bacterium | reverse complement strand
CGAAAAATGGACAAGTGGTTGTTTGTTGGAGCTTGCTTTTTGAACCACTTGCCCTAGTGTATTATAAAGATGAATTTGGTATGCTTTATTTGGTAATTCGATTTGTATTTGTTGATTGCTTGGTTCGTATCGAACATTGATTTCTTCCTTCCCTTCTAGCTCTTCTTCTATGCCTACTTTGAGGTAGTTTTCTTGAATGGTAAGGAAGGTGGTATTGGTGATAACGGGTTCGTTACGATCGAAGTAGATGGCGGCATTGTTTTCGATGCGTGTGCCAATTGGGTTGTTTGCTTTTTGTTTTATTTTGAAACTGACATATCCATTGCTGGCGGGTTCATTGGTGGTGCTATCGGGTAGGTAAATGGGATAAAATAACCAAGCAATGACGTTGGTACTCAAAAACTCGAAGGTGTAGTTGTGTGAGCTGTTTCCAAGTATGATACTATTGGGATCTACAAATTGTGAAAGCGTATCAACAATCATCACTCTAAATGCGGTATCGTTTCCTGTATTTTGGAAACGGATAATGTATTCTAGCTCTGTATCGGGATCAATGGCGTGTTCTGCTCCTACTCCTTCGGGTGAAACGCGTTTATCGTTGGGATCGAATGAGTCAACGATAATATCGCAATCAATATCTATTCCGGTGTCTCGGTCATCTTGTTCAACGGAATTGACGACTCCTAGCGTACCATCGGGATTATCACATAATTCGACGCTGATTCTGGGACGACTATCGCCAGGGTGAAACGCTTCTTGATCGGCTTCGAGGCGAACGGTGGCTCCACTAGAAGGGAAGCTAATGATTTGTTCGTCAAAAGCTGCCAATTGGTAGGTTTCTGATCGCATGAGTACATTATCGACATAGATGCGATATTCTTGATCGCTAGTCATGGGGTTTTCTGTTGGGTTGGCAATTATGAATTCTAGTGCTTCCCCTTTACATATACCATCTACTTGTACAGAAGCTCCCGACCAGGTTGGTGGGATGACACAGGGCTTGCGCGGGTTGGCTACTGCTCGCACACATAGTGTTTGTCCAATGGTAGCATCGCAATTAACCATTCCTTGAAAGCTTAATGTTCGACATTCACCTGGTACCATACGCGTTGTAAATAATGGGATAGGTCCTCCTGCTTCGAATGTGTTATTGATGGGTTGCACTTGGGAGCCAATATCGACAATTGCGACCGGTTCTTCTACTATTTGAGTTCCTATATTACATACCTTTACTCGAAAGGTGTTGGTATCGCAGCGTCGTAAACGTGGGAGTTGTAAGTCAATGGACAACCTTTCGCAAACTAAGTCATTTTGGATGGGTATATTAGGGGTGTTAATGATTTCATTTTGTTCTTCTACACTCACAATATCTTGTGGTGGGCAATTATATTCCCATCCTCCTTCTTGCGGAATTTGCACATTTATCAAATAATTGCCTGGTGGTAGTGCCACATCATAGTTACCTTGTCCATTGGTATAGGCTGTTTTGGGTTCTGAAAATACCTCTAAATCTGTAAATGTTACAATCCAGTTGGCTAGTGGAAAATCGGTTTCTTCATTATTGATCGGTACAGCAAAGGCACAGTCCTTATCTTTATCGAAAAATACCGTTCCTCGCACCCGCGAATCACCTGTTTCTACTTCTATGAAAACGGTTGCTGTACTTTCGTTACCATTGGCATTGGTATAACAGTAATCGAACCAGTCGGGGCCTACGTAGGATATTAAGGGGGTGTAGGTAAAGGTGTTATCTTCATTGAGGGTAATGGTTCCGTTTTGTGGCTCACTGCAAGCAGAAATTTCGTAGGGGATGTCTGGATTAACCCAGTCATTGTCGAGTGGATTGAAGGTGGTAGCGACATTCGAGGGCGTTGCAATATCGTCGTGAATACATTTGGGAGCGACCTTGAGGCTAATGGTCGTTGTATCGCAATCGGCAGCGGGATTCATCCAAGGATTTTCTAAGCATAACCAGTAGCTGATTTCAAAATCTCCTTCTTTAAAAGGTTCAAATTCAACGAGCCAATAAGAAGGCACCTCATCATCGGGATTGGTGTACACATCAGAGAGATATGTGAACCCATTATCATGGCTTGGATAGGAAAGGATGTCGAACCACCAATCATGTAAATCAATATCGTTTATATTAGTTCCTGTATTAGTGGCATATACTTCCATGTCGTTGGCTAGAAAATCTATCACTAATTTCCCATTTCGGAAGCCTGTTATACTATCGGGTACTGCTACAATGATGCCTTCATGTGCTACTACATCCATATTGATGATACCTCCTAAACAATTATCGGTAGAAGTGGCACAGATGCTATATTCAAAACTGGTTGTTCCTACAAAATCGGGATTAGAAGTAAAGGTAATGATATTGTATTCATCGACGGTTACTGATCCATGATCGGGTTGGGTAAGATCAATCATTTCCCATATTTCAACTTCATCGTTTAGCTCTTCAGGATGTAACAGATGTACATTGATAAATGCCTCTTTACCTGTAATAGCATTTACTGTTGCTTCTAACTGTTGAGCTTTTGTATAAGCCGATGTAAATAGAAAGCAGAGTATAAGTAGGATATTTACTTTTTTCATTGAAAATTATGTTTTCAGATTCGCTGTTAAAAAGTTGTATGGTGATTAACTTCTATGAAGATAAATAGGCTGGTTTTATTTCAGAAAAACTAATTTGACAGCTTGTCTCCTTATTTTAACGCACAAACCCATCAAAAGTAGCTTAAAAACTGGTTATTAAGCCTTATTTTTGTCGCGAAAAACGATCATTCTATGCAACAAAGCCAATTAGTTATCTTATTGCAAACGATGAATAAAGTAGAATTGAGTCAGTTGATGAAGTTTGTGAATAGTCCTTTTCATAATAGCCATGAAAAGGTAAAAGAATTATGTCATTATTTAATTGGACTTTACCCACGTTGGCATTCTCCTAAACTTGACCGTCAATATATTTTTAAGGTCTTATTTCCCAATAGTGGTTATAAGGATATAGCCCTTCGACGCATTCAATCGAAGTTATTAAAATTGGCAGAGGCGTTTATTAGCTATCAAGAATTTACGCGTGCAGATCACATTCCAGACTTATATTTATTACGTGCTTACCAACATCGTCAGTTGCCCAAACACTATCAAAAAGCAGCTCAAAGTACTCAGAAGGTGATGCTTGCTCAAACACAGAAAGGACAAGCCTTTTATTTTCAAAACTACCTCTTTCAAGAAGCACAAAATCGTTATTTAGAAGGTTTGCATCAGCGTAATATTGAACCCAATTTGCAGGCTTTATCGGATAGTTTGGATCATTTATATTTGGTGAATAAGTTGAAATGTTGCTGTGCGATGATGAGCTATCAAAATTTGGTAAACATTGAATATAATTTACCGTTACTTGATCCGATTTTTGACCATTTAAATATACATTGGCGGCAATACCCATTTGCCATAGCCATCTATTATTTTGCTTTACTAACACTCGTAGAGCCAGCAGAGGCTAGTCATTTTCAACAATTAAAAGAGTTATTACAAAAAGAGGAAGGACAACTGCCATTGAGTGAGTTACAAGATATATATGTTCTTGCTCGTAATTACTGTATCAAGCAACTCAATCAAGGAGAAGAAGCGTATTTACAGGAATTATTTAACATTTACCAATCCGAACTCAATAATGGCACCTTATTAACCGAAGGATTTATTTCTCCGCTGGATTATAAAAATATTGTATCAGTGGCTTTGCGTTTAACAGCTTTTGATTGGGTTGCGCAATTTATTGAGGATTATAAAACCCTACTCCCTTTGGATTTTCGGGAGAATAGTTATCGTTATAATTTAGCACAATTGCATTTTGCTCGAAAAGACTATGATCAAGTGGTACTATTGCTTCATCAATTGGAACATGATGAGTTATTTTTGGGTTTGGACTCTAGGCGGTTATTACTAAAAACCTACTATGAATTGGAGGAATGGGAAACGTTGGAAGCTTTATTAGGTAGTTTTTCGGCTTATGTACGGCGGCATCCAACAGTTGGCTACCACCGTACCAACTACCTTCATTTAATTAAATTTTGCCGAAGGCTTACGACTATTGCCCCCTATGAAACAGATAAAAGAGTCAAACTCAGAGAAGCTATTATCATTGAAGGGAAAGTGGTTGACAAGGCTTGGCTATTAGAGAAAATAGAGGCTAATAAGTAAGTTTTGCCTCCACAACTCCTCCCCATGCACATACGATGTCTGTATTATGATTTTGAATACCTCCAGATCTAAGTAATACATTTCTTTCTTGTGGAATGGGAATCGAAACATGATAAGGGAATTCAAATACTTCTACTTCAAAAGTACGAACGGTACCAACTTGTACATATACCTTCATCCCTGTATTAGGACATAAGGAATTTGTTGTTAGTTCTAAGTGCATGACGGTACTTTGATGTGATTCAATTTCTTGGCTGACAAAAAAACTTTCACTACCATCATCAAATGATCCCATAATGTCCCAAGTTATTACCTCACCTTGTGGTATTCCTGATTCGAGATAATCCTCACAAGCTTGTAGAATAGGAATCAAACAAATAATAATTAACAGCATCTTTTTCATAACAATAGAATCTTTATTTGATTAAAAATAGATGATTAGTTTAGTGTAAAATAAAGATACTTTAAGGGGAGATTTAAACAAATGACAAATTTAACCCAGTGTCTCTATAAACAAAAAAAACACTCCCCCTAAACCACTAACTATCAATAACTTAAACACAAAACATATCTCCTAAAAGATAACGCAAAACGCAATATCAACGCTTGTTCGATACGGTATTTTCTATTTACTCACCAGCTCAAACGGTTCCTCTATCAACTCTACCTTCAACTCTTGTCTTGGCTGAATACGCGGTGCTGCATCATTGTGGTAAGCACTCCACTCTCGACAAATACGCTCTACTTTGAGAGGATAAACCGTTATTTTGTCAGGGGTAATATGCAGTCGTAAAAAGTTTTTATAATCATCTACTCCTAAACTTGAAAAGGACAGGTTATCCCACGTTTTGGTAGATAGAAATGGAACATAAGCACTGAGTAAATTTAGGGCAATAAGCGTAAATCCGATAATGATTCCAATCATTAGGTGAGCGACTAGTAATTCAGTAAAGAAGCTAAAAATGGTATTGAGTGGTTCGATACTGAGTAATTGCGCACCTTTTACCCGCATTTCACTAGGCACCATCAAGGCCATTGGCACCCATAGTACCAAAGCAATCAGTAAGGTCAGATATGGATTACGTAAACCAAAAAATAAATTTTCCCATAATAATTGCTGCGAGCGTTCTACACTAGGATATACCTTTTTTTGATAGAAAGGCCCATCTACTAAGTCGGGAATTTCACGAGGGAGGTGATGCGTTGGATGTAAGAAAGCTCCTCCCCCACCCGATACAATTTTATAGGTCGCCTCTCCTTCTTTATTGACTGAACAATAACTCGAATAATGATGCCAATCACCTGCTAAGGTCAAACGCAATTTTAAGCGTTTTGCAACAGTTCCTCCACGCACATTTTTAATCTTTTCGATATATCGTTTCTGAAAAAAACGTAGGCGCGCATACGCGTTATTGATCTTTCCCTTTTCGTAATGCACCCACGAGGGATCAGCAAGGCACAGAATTACCTGCATTTCTTCTTCTCCAACGTGTTCTAATGCAATTTTGTGAAAATACTCCAATTGCGGCCCATCAATATCTGAATCGGGCTGAATATCAATCCCCCACAACCACCAATTCCCTGGCAATCGCAAAGCAAAATAACTCCGTTGTTGTTGCGTCTTCCAATTACCAATAGTTCGTTTTTGAGTGAACAGTTTAATAAAACTATTTAAGCCATCATACCAGTCGTGATTCCCTGGTACGGCATACATATATGGACTCGGAATGTTATCATTTTCAGGAAAAGCACTTTCGAAGGGACCTCGAAAACGGTTATAATACTCATCTCTACTAGCAGTTGGATATACTTGATCCCCTCCTAAAATCAAAATATCCCCACGAGGTAATACCTTTCCATCGACAACCAATTGCTCTTGAGCTAATAAGTAAGCCATTGAGTAGGTAGCGTGAAATCCATCCCCTGTATCTGCTATATAATCAATCCACAATTCGTCTTTATTGCGGTGAAAAAAAGGCGCATTGGGGCCGTTGGTTTGAAATTCACGACGATCAGCAAAAGTGCCAAAGATGGAAGACACTAATACTTTAACAGCCGTCTTCATTAATTGAACCGGGTTATACCATTTTACTTTTCGTTTGGCAATAAATCCGCGTTCCTCGCATTTATCTTTGAAGTCAAATTGGCGCATAGGGCAAGGGCTTTACATAATTTAGGAGTAAGGTAGTACTTGGAAATAACTTCTTCTATTTTACGACAAAAAACCAAACATTAGGGCGATCACAAGGGTCCCCCTACTGGTAAAAAACAGCTACTTCCTCTAATGGTTTCCGCACAATATCTGGCACTACTGCATCATCTGTTGGGTAACCGACAGGAATCAATAAAAATGGACGTTCATTTTCAGGGCGGTTCAATATCTTTTGCAAGAAATTAAGTGGACTAGGTGTATGTGTCAGCGATACGAGACCAGCTTGGTGAATTGCTGTTAGTAAAAAGCCTGTTGCCAAACCTACCGACTCTTGCACATAATAATTCTTCTTTTTCTCTCCATCTACCAAGTCATAATTTTTCCGAAACACCACAATCAACCACGGAGCGATCTCTAAAAATGGCTTTTCCCAATCCGTTCCAAATACCTTC
This sequence comes from Bacteroidota bacterium, assembly GCA_020629895.1. Classification (GTDB taxonomy): domain Bacteria; phylum Bacteroidota; class Bacteroidia; order Chitinophagales; family UBA2359; genus JAHDHP01. The sequence goes on along the minus strand of JAHDCM010000089.1, from coordinate 3,540 downwards.
AAATCTGCTCGCCACTCCTCCGACATGCGTCCGCCATAATTCACTTTCTCCTCCTCTTCTGCTGCTGCCCGAATCTGCGTCTTAATCTCCGCATCACTCACTGCACAAAACGTCCAGGGTTGCTTATGCGCTCCTGATGGTGCCGATGAGGCAGTCATAATCAACTGTTCAATCACCTCTCTTGATACAGGCTTATCTGAGAAAAAACGCAAGGAACGGCGTTGGTTCATATATTCATAATATGCTGTACTTCGTTGAAGGCTTTCTTGGGGGGTATATGCTTGGGCTTGGTAAGGACTAAACGTATGTTGGTCGTGCATGATTAAATTGGTGTTTGGTAAAACACAAATTTACGGGTTTTACTCCATATCCCCTTCATTATTAAAGTATAGTATGCTAAATTTGCTCTCAAAAGCCCAAAATACATGAACGTACTTCCACAATTTTCAAGCCCCCATATCTATCAACAAGCATTTGAACAGATTAGTCAACAATATACGCCTCCTTTATCACCAAAAGGACAAGAAGCATTTAAAACCCTCGCTTTAGAAGCAAGTTACAAGCTAATGGAGATTAGCGGACAAAATCAATATACGGAAGCCATCAGGATAGCCAGCGACCTTGCCAATTTAGCCCATTACTTCCATCAACACAGACGTTATATCGTTTCAACAATACTAATACAGATACTCTATCAACGATTAGGTGATGTAAAGACCGCTATCAAATACGGACAAAAAGGTGTGTCCTTATGTTATGAACTTGATTGTGGATCAACGCTAGGATATGCCTACGTACAACTCGCTACCTCCTATGGCATTCGCTTAGAATTTAACAAAGCACTTGAACTATACCACATCGGCATTGATTATTGCATCAAGTACAATGATTTTATGCAGGCTGTTGGTGCCTATACCTCCATGTCATCTATGTATGCCATGTGCAAAAAACATGAAATCGCCATTGAACAAATAGAACTAGCCCTTACCTATACCGAAAAAGCGAATGATAAGAGTTATCACCACATTTTACACTTTTGCCTAGCCGACTACCACTTCGCGTTACAACATATTGACCAAGCTGAACAATATATACAAAAAGCATTTGCATATCTCGAAACTCATGCGGGATATGACGAATACCAAACCCTAGATACTAAGGCCAAAATGTATCGTCTATCCGCTCGTATTCTCCTTCAAAAAAAACAATACCAACAAGCAATACAAGCCATGCAACAATCCCTTAGCATTGCCCATTCCAATGCCTTTTTCCCCTGGGATTTCACCTACAAAGGATACGAAACCATTGGACAAGCTTATTATCAATGGGGCAACTATCAACAAGCCAAAGAATACTACGAAAAAGCGATTCAACTATTTCACCAAGAAACGATCAACTATACAGATATGGATGTAAACGTCGCCAATGCCTGCACCTTTCTATCTAAAATATACATGCAACTAGGCGATATAGGCAAAGCCATTGCCTGCACTGATAAAACCATAGCAGAAAATCAAAAGTTTGAAACACTACTCAAACAGCATATCATTGAACATATTGAAGAAAGCTACGACCTAAGTCTACAACTAAAGTCCAATCAAGTAGAAGACCAACAAGAATTTTTGCGCTCCCAAATGAATCCCCATTTCATCTTCAACGCAGTCTCCATCATCCAATCTCTCATTCTAAATCAAGAAACCAAAAAAGCATCTCGTTACCTCTCCAAATTCTCCCACCTCATGCGTAGTACCCTCGAACATTCGCACTACAAACGCATTCCATTAGAAGAAGAAATTAAATCCCTAAAAGACTACCTACACCTCCAACAAATTCGCTTCGAACCATCCTTTCAATTCTCCATCACCATCTCTCCCACCCTCGACATCTACCACGTTCAAATACCTCCAATGCTCATCCAACCCTTCGTAGAAAACGCCATCCTACACGGCATCAAAAACAAAGCGGATGGACACATCACGCTCCATTTCCAAGACCTCAACAACTCACTTAAATGCACCATTGAAGACAATGGAAGCGGCATCACTCCCCCAAAAAATAAAAAAACGAACTACACCTCCCGATCTACCCAAATTGTGCAAAAAAGATTAAAAAATCTCGGGTTAGAACACAATGTGATCACCCAACTCCACATCAGCAACCAATCAGACATCGGCAAGCAAGGCACTATCGTCACCATCACCATGCCCCTCTTCAAAGAATTTGAAGAATAAGTAATAGTTAAAAGATTTTATATAATTTATATTATCTTCGTAACAACTTGCACCTGTTTTATTTTTTGCACCCCACTCATTACTCAATACCTACCAATATGAAAAATACAATATGGTGTCTTTTATTCTTCATAATTATTGCTTGTCATCCTAGTAAGAAAACGCAAATAGAACAGTCCACTACCACATCAAACAGTACGCCTCCTATTGTCAAAGACTCTATCGACATCGCATTGGATAGCTTGTACAACTTAGGGGTGTTCAAGGGCTTTGCGGTGGCAATTGTTGATGAATCGGGAGTGATTTACAACAAAGGTTTTGGACATGCCGATGTTGCCAATAACACTCCCTATACACAACATACCGTTATTAATATTGCTTCGATTTCGAAAATGTTTGTAGGAGTTGCTTTACTAAAAGCACAGGAAATGGGCTTACTTAATTTGAATGACCCCATTAATCAACACCTACCTTTTGAAGTACACCATCCTTTTCACCCCGACATACCCATTACCATTGAACATTTAGCCACTCATACAAGTGCTATTGTTGACAATGATTTGTATATGCAACATTGCTATATCAATAAAGATGACATTCCCGTTCACAAACAACTCGAAGAAGAGTATGCACTATACTATCAAAACCCTTCGGATCAATTTATATCAATGGAGCAATTTCTCCAACAGATGCTTCAAAAGGATGCAATTTGGTATGATACAACTGCTTTTGCCCGCACCATTCCAGGAGAACAATTTGAATATAGCAATATTGGGACAGCTTTATGCGCGTTAATCATTCAACAAGCGGCCAAACAACCTTTTAATGAATTTACCAAAGCCCATATTTTCACCCCACTTAATATGCATGCCACAGGCTGGTTTTTTGAAGAAGTAGATATGAACCGCTACTCCAAGCTATACTGCGATGATATGGAACTACCTTACTACCGTATTCTTTCCTATCCCGATGGTGCGCTCAAAACATCTAGCACTGACTTATCTTTTTTTCTCCATGAATTAATTAAGGGACATACTGGAAAGGGATCTTTATTGACCACCAGTAGTTATAACGAACTATTCAAATCTCAACTAGATACGACACAGTTTGCAAAAAAGAAAAGTTTTAATGTGGGCATCTTTACAGAAAAATATACCGAATATGATGTAATCGGTCATAGTGGTGGTGATCCTGGTACCAATACCATGTTATTTTTCAACTCCAAAGAAAATGTGGGTTATATCATGATTCTGAATACGGATTCGGATAAAGAAAATAGCTCCGATGTACGTTGGGATATTTGGAATAC
>JAHDCM010000088.1 GCA_020629895.1 Bacteroidota bacterium | reverse complement strand
AGGCGGAATAGGGCGTGAGGAGCATAGTTGTGAACTAGGGAGTGCCGCAGGCTGAGCGGTATGAGCGAAGACAAGGGACGACCATAGTGAACCCTGTGCGAGTAGCTCTATATTAGCCGAAAGCCCGACGTGTATTGAAAAAGCGCAATAGTAGAGCCACAAAAGCTTGTGGCTCTACTATTGCGCTTTTTCAATACACGGCACGCCCATTATATTATTTATCACTATGTGTTTAGCTATTTTGATCGCCTTCAGGAATAAATTTACTAGCTTTTTCGTAGTGCTTGTCTTCGGCATAGATGTAAATGAGGCTACCGTTTTTGATTTTATCAATAATGCGTACATAATCTACTTCAGGTAAGGCGGGACAGCCCCAACTCAAGCCTAAGCGTCCTTTTTTTTCGGCATAGGTATGGCTAACATATTCGGAGCCGTGTACGACTATATCTCGCACGCGTACATTGTCATTGATGCCCTTTTCTACACCATCTAAACGGAGTGAGTAGCCATGTTGTCCGCGATAAGTTTCTCCTGTAATTAAAAAGCCTAAGCTACTTTTTTTGGAATCAATTTTATTGGAAAAGCGTTTAGGGTAATTGCTACCCGAGTTTTTTCCATGTGCAACGAGGGTATGGTGTAATAATCTTTTTTTACGCAAGTCTATTAAATAGAGGCGTTTTTCGGTGGAAGCTTTGGAATAATCAATGATGGTAAGTACATCATTATTGAGGAGTGGTAAGTGAAAATAGCCTAGCATGGCACGACGGAAGATATTGAAATCCAACTTATCTGTTAACATGCACGCTTCATAAAGGTTTTCTATCTTACTTTCTGTGGCATCGGGAACGACTAGTTTATCTTCCATGATGGGGTATTCGGGTTGAAAATTATTGGCTTTGATGATCCAAACAACCGCTAGTATTAGTAATAGGAAGATAGATGTTCCGAAAATTGCCATTAAGGTATTTCGCATGGTAGTAAAACTCTGTATGTATATGTATTTTTTGAGGTAGGGTACAAGAAGGGGAGGCAAGTCCCTAAAATTAGTGAAAAGATTAATAAACTGCCTTGATCATGACTATTTTAAATGGTCAAAGATTAAAGGCTTATTATTAATAGCGTAAAATAGATCTGATTTGTTGTAGCTTAACTCATTTAATTTGTCATAAAAAAAAGTAATGGAAAAGATCACTAAAGAAAATTGGCTTCGTTTGGCGATGCATGAAGAGGTCGAGAGCCGAGAATTGGCATTGGAGATTGCCAAAGGTATGCGCGAGGACTTACAGGAGGAATTGGTTTGCTGGTTTGTGGCTACTCCTAGTTTCAAAATCAAGTTGGAGCTTTATGACTTACTGACGGATGTCTATAAAAAGATCGTGGATCAAGTAGGGAATGGAGAACTTCCTCCTTTTTTAATAACGGATTCTTATCGCGCCCTAGCAATAACGGATGACGATAATGGGAAAATTGCCATTTTAGAGGGGTATGCCGATGGTACCCCTTTTAATAAAATGAAGCTACTTTTTATAAAACGTTATAAGAGTCGTGCTGGTCTAGGGCTTAGAGCTTCGAAAGATTATTTGGATGACTTATGTGCTGCTGTTAATAAGTATAAAGTCGATCAATATAGCCTTTAAAAGAAAGTTGCCTTGACATTGTACAAGGTGCCTCCTTCATTTAGGAAACTCGTATCAATTAGTAAACGGGTTTTAGAGGGTTCAGTAGAAGTGTATATGGCTTCTCCATTTCGGTAATAGGTGATTTTTTCTTCTTTGCGTGCTATACGTATAATATCACCTGTTCGATATCCGATATCTGTTTTCTTTTTCTTTCCTTGTTCAATAATATTGAGGGTGCCTTTGGATGTTAGGTGTACTGCGTATAAAATAGGGTTATAATGTTCATTGGGGTTATTGCGTCCCCATCCAATGACTCTATTTTTATCTGTTTCACCAATCGTACATTCAAAAAAGCCATCTTTACCTGCTTCGAGTGTATTGAGAGAAATAGCACCAGCAAGTCCCCATTTTGCCTTTTTGCTCGTACATACCAGTACGTTGTCATCTTCTCTTACATTGATTAGTTTATTCCAACGTACTTGCTTGGAGGCTTCTAGTTGTTCGACTATTCCTCCTGTACTATCGGTACGCATATTGGTTGCGCGTTGTACGTCATGAGGTACATTCCCTATAAATGTAAAAGGGGCGGGATCATAGTAAAATTGTACTCGATGGGTTCCTTTTTTTAGGTGTACTGCCTTAAAGGTCTCAAATAATACTTCCATTTTAGCAGGCTCACCATCTACTTTTACTTTCCATTCGGGAGTCCAGTTATCCACAAATGTTAGATAGCCTCCAAAGTTATTAATCACATCAATATCTAGGTAGTCTCCGTTATACTCATTGACGAGATAACGAAATCGGCTTTTCTTTTCATAAGCTCTATTCTCTTTTAGAAACTGTTGTACTTTATTGAGTTTATAATTGAGCTTTTGGGTAAAGTATATTTTTTTCCCATCTTCCATGCCTAAAAAACGTTGAAGGGCTTGGTTATAGTTGATGGTTTTACGCCATTTGGCTCTTGGTACTATTTCGCTGTTTTTTTCTACAAATCGCGTAAAACTAGAAGACCACCAACTCACTCCTGGTTTCACAGAAAATGCAGGATCTTTTTTGCGATAGATATTGGTGAGGTGAAACTGTTTGTTTTTTACATAATTTCGAGGCACATCAAATGACTTGATAAATAAGTCCTCAAAATCAGGATTCTGTTTACCTGTTTCTAGTTCTCTTGCATGTACTTCCAATGGTGGGTGCGAACGCAAGTAGATTGGTGTATAACCAACATCAAAGCTAGTAAGAGCTAGTAATCCTAAAGGAATTGCAATACTTCCCATTTTTAAAAGAGGAGTTGTTTCAGGTTTGTCTACTTGTAATCGTTTGGAGAAAAATAATAAGCCTCCTAAGATAGTAAAGGCTATTGCTCCCATTACGATATAAATAGGATTGAAAAAATGCGGCTTGAGGGCTAAAAACTTTATTTGCCATAAATAACTAACCTCAAAGAATTGCAAGTAGGCAAGTTGTATGATTAGTAAAAGCAAATAAACGCCTCCAAAGAGTAGGCAAAAACGCTTAATGCGCGCTGAAAAATTTTCGATACGTGATGATGGGTCAAAAACAACTTGATAAAAAACATGGAAGCCTTTGGCTAGTAAAATGGCAAGGGGAAATAATAGTAATAGATTGAGCCGTCCCCAAGCTCGGAAACTAGCAAATCCGGGTATGATGGCCATGAAAAGGTGAAATAGGAAAAAGCCACCGTAGGTGGTAAGACTGATAAAGAGAAAATACACAATAGCACTGATTGTAAGGGTGCGATTGGGCTTTTCTTTGGTAATGCGATAGACATTATTGATAAGGAAGATAACGATGAGTAATAAGCCTACAAAACCGAAATAATACCAGCCTCTCGAATCGGCGTAAACAGGGAAAATAAGAGACGCAACAGTATCTTTTAGTGAAAAAGTGGCATCAGTGATATAACTAGCTGCGGCATCGCCTCGTGCATTGACAGTGCCGTACACCTGTTTGACTTTCCAGTAATAGGGGGCGCATATAAGTAATGGAAGGGCAAAGCCGATTCCCATTGAAGTAATATACTTTCCTAGTGCTAAGTTCTTTTCACCTATAAATGCTTCGCGCGTTTTGGGTATAAGCAGGGCTAAACCATAGATAGGCACTAGAAAAATGCAGTAGTAAATATAATAAGGGTAGATGTTGGTAAATAACATCAGAGAGGCAATAAATACATAGAAGCCTCCACGCAAGGCGCGTCCTGCTTGTGCAGCAACCGTCATCCCCCAAATAATCATCATGATCCAAGCTCCTGCATGGGTGGCAGGCGCACGATTGATCGTAACAGTCAGTTTAAAACAAATACTAAGTACTAAAGTGGCAAATAAAGCCGATTTCCAGTCGATTTTGAGGCAGCGTAACCATTTGTACATAAACACTGCAAAGAGTGAAATGCCTAAAATGGCATATCGTTGGTAATCGACCCATGAAAAGCCACCCGTAAACTTATAGTATAAGGCTAGTGGGATATTAAAGGGGTAGAATACTTGATTGTAGGGACTGGAATAGAAGGGGAAACCACAAGATTCCACAGGAGACCATAAAGGAATACGCCCTTCACTCATGGCATCCAAAAGGTAGGCTTTGGGGTAGTAAAAGTGAATGACATCAAGCGTGATGGCCTCTGAAAATGGCTGCCCATCAATTACATATTTGAACAGAAAAAGGAAGGGCCAGATAAATACTGCCAATATGGCCCACCAATCATACTTCTTTTCTGCTAATTTATCCATAACACATAAGGGGTTTTACCCAAAAAAAATCATAAGTCTGAGTAAGTAATGAAGTTCAAATTTACTTCAAAGTTTTGGTAATGCGACGATAGGTGTTGATAATTGTGACGCGAATATTCACTGGAATGTAATAAATATATTGTTCGAGCCAGTTTGCCGCCTTTGCTAGTAAGACACCTGGTATTATTTTGAAATATGAAGAGGCTGGGAAATGCTGGTTGGTTACTTCATAGCCTAGTCGTTGAAGTAGCTTTTTGTTAATTAACTCTGCATACTGTATCTCTTGAGCAGGCATTTTCTCCTTCCACTTGCTAATTTTACTTTTTTCTAAAGGACGACTATAAAAGTTTTTCCAGCTCTCTAATTTTAGATGTTCTTCTTTTTTATAAAACTCTAACATCGCTGGTTCAAATTGCAAGCCCAAGTGGGTACAAATTTTTTGAAGGGTTTTTTCTGGTTGCGCCAAAATATCTTCAAAGCGAACTAGTATGGTTTGTTGGGGGTGCCGTTTGTGGGCCGCTAACACCTCTTTGTTAAAAAAACGCCATCTCTCAGCTAGTACAATCGGATCGTTAAAGTCAAAACTCACTCGTTGACAAGAAAGGATATTGTCGCGAGCATCTCGTACTAGTAAGATAATAGGCGCATTGGGAAATGCCTTTACTAAGTCGTCAACATACAAAGCATAGCTTGGATTTTTATCTCCCATCATACAGGCTGCACCTCTTTCGCGCATACAGGCACGACGATAAATAACCGCCTTACTCAAGTCCGCAAAATTAGCCTTTCCCGCTAGAGCTAATAAGTCCGCTTTTAAGGCCTCTTTTTGCTCATGGAGTTTCCAGTATTGTGTCAGGCGTACTTCTTTCCACAGATCGTTGTAAAAGGCGAGTATCTGTTTTTTATGCCACTCTTTTACCTTTGCATGTTTCTGGTATAGATTCATGATAAAAGGCGACTCTTGTGGTAAAAAGATAGCTGGGTGGTTGTTGAGCATTCGGGCGAGTAGGGTGGTGCCAGAGCGAATGCGTCCAACGATGAAGAAGATATGTAGTGGCGGTTTGACCATGATTTGCACTTATACGATGTGCGATGTGCGATGTGCGATGATATTTTATCATTACATATCGCATTTAGTATGTCGCACATTTTTCATGTAAGGGACATGCCCTAATTATTTTTTAATTGATATTTAATTCCTAAAATAACGCTTTCATAAAAATACACAATGGCTCCGATAATTCCTGTTCCAATGATGAGGATATAAGCTCCTACGGCTAGTAAAGCTGCTATCTCGGTAGAATAACCTGCTACTTCTGAGAAGAAATAGACAAAGCCTAGTTCTCGGAATCCCATGCCTCCAATACTGAGTGGAATCATCGTTACAAAATTGATGAGTGGAATAAAGACGACAAAAGGAGCTAAGGCTATTTCAATACCAAACATGAGAGCAAGAATATAGCGAACAAGGATGGAGAAAAACTGATAAAATAAGGATATAGCTAGTGCCTTATAGATAATATCTTTGTGTTTGCGCATTTCGATAAATGCTTGCGGAATAAAACTAGCCGTTGTTTTTTTGAAGAAGATAAACCAGAAGCCGATGCTAAATACAATGGCGATACCAATAACGCCTAAGCGAAGGTGCCAGGGTAAAGGCATAAAAAGAGAACCTAGAAAGCATAAAATTCCAAAGGCATATAAGCCGATAAAACGTTCACAAAGTACCAGCATTAAGCCTTTCTTTTTCGGAATCCCTTCCTTGTCGGCCATAAATACGCGCAGGGCATCACCTCCAATGGTACTTGGTAAAAAGATATTGAACATCGACGCAATGAGGTAGTGCTTAGTGAGGGTGAGTAAGGGTACCTTGTGAATATAAGCACTCATTACCTGAAAACGCCAAGCAGAAATAACATTGCGCAATACCATCATTACAATTGCCAAGAGGAGAAACGTCCACTTGAAATCAGTAACGGTATCGGTTAGTTTTTCAAAATCAATTTGGAAAAAAAAGAGGGTAAGAATACCGAGCGTAAAGAGTAGCTTGACAACTAAACCCGCTTTAGAATTGAGAAATTGTTGTCCTAAAGCGGCATATTCTTTTCCGATGTTGATATACTGGTTAAGTGGTCCTGCTGCCTTTTTCATAAGTCACGTCAAGGTCTATTGATTCGTCTTTTTGTAGTTCTCCTTCATAAATTTCATCAATGAAGTAGATGGGACGACGTTTGGTTTCGTGATAAATACGCCACAAATATTCACCAATTATTCCTAGCATCAAAATAATGATACCACCAAGTATCAATTGAACGACCATAATGGGTGCCCAACCCAAAAAGGGTACAGAGCGAAAAAAATACCCATGAATAATTTTAAGGGCGTACAGGAAACCTACCATTGTAGTAATAAAGCCAATGGTAGAGGCCATGCGAAGTGGCCAGTAAGAAGTACTCAGTAATTGATTGATAGATGCTTTTACCTTGCGACTAAAATTGTACTGTGATTTACCATGCATCCGAACACGTCGTTCATAAGGTAAAAAGGCAACTTTAAAGCCAAGCGATAATAAATCTACTTGATTGGTGCGTACAGTATCGGTGAGTTGTTTGTATGCGTTTAACGCTTTACGACTAACCATCCAGAAATCGAAGCCTCCTTTAGGAAAATTCGGATTCGAGATGCGCATGAGTCGAAAGTGCATCTTTGCAGTAATTGTTTTAAGGAAATCATCATTACGAGCTACGCGATGAGCAATGGAAAGGTCATGCCCTTCTTCAATTTTACGTACCATTTGCGGAATCATCTCAGCAGGGTCTTGTAAATCGGCTGAAATACAGACCGCAATATCGCCAGTTGCTCGATGCATACCAGCATTAATGGCAGCAAATTGCCCAAAGTTTCGGGAAAATTTGATGACTCGAACATGTTTAGGGTCTAGTTCTCGTACTTGCATCAGTTCATTAAACGAGTTATCATCTGACCCATCATCTGTAAAAATGAATTCGAAGTCGTATTCGGGAAGGTCTTTTTTGATAATCGCCGAAATCTGCTTGTATGAAGGAATGAGTGATCCTTGATTACGAAAAACTGGTATTACAACGGATATACAGGGCATAAAATGGTGCTTCGTTCTGTTCCAAAGAAGTGTAGTAGTTCTAGGAATTTTATTATGTGTAGATTCGCTAAATTACAAAAAACGCGCAAGTGGTGTGCCATTTACCTCTTCTGTTATCTGTTGCATGATACTTGGTTCCAATTCTTTCTCCCAGCGTTTGGCTACATCTTTAAAGCGAAAAACAGAATAAGGATGGTCTCCTAGCTCCTTACTATGCGATAGGTTGACGAAGTCGCGTACCTGTTTGGTCACTTCTAAGCCACAAAAATGAAATATTTTTTCTAGTTCGTTGAGGGTTTCAGCTACTAAATCTTCATATCGGACTAAGTAGAAACGCTTGGGGTATTTTTCCTCTAAATCAAGGAACAAAGAGGCTATTTCCTTCCATTTTTCAAAACCATAGTACTCTTCGGCTCGTCCTGCATTCTTATTAATAGCGTGTCGCCATTCAGTCATTTTATCCCAGTCATTTTCAAACTCTTTAGGAGCTTTCATCCAAGAGTTGATCACACCATTGGGATTGCGTACAATGCCTACAATTTTTAAATTAGGCACTTCTTCAAGAAATTTTTTGACCAAAAAATGATACCGCACCATTTTAATAACGAGGTGAGAAGGGGCTGTTTTTTTGTCAAACTCGTGATAGCTTCCATCTTCTGTGCGCAGTTGATGCTCTCCATGAAAGATAAACTCATCATATTCGAGTTGATACAGATCGTCAAAAAACTGATTTACTGCTGCTGAAGTTGATTCAAGATTTAAGTGATGCTTAAATCGGTAAGCAAACAAAGGTTGATACCGAAACCGTACCTCTTCACAACTATTAAACAGATGAGCTAACCAAGAAGTACCTGAACGCGGCACGCCATGTATAGAAATAATTTGCTTTGACATGAATATTTTTTTATCGCCACTTATAAAAAGTCAGTGGGATAGTCTGTTGAATACGATCAAGCAGGTGAGTAGGTAAGGTACCTAGTTCAAGTGCTTTTAGTGCATCTCTTACATAAGCCTCCTTACGCATTCCTGGAATCGCTACTGTTACGAATGGATTTGCCAATTGAAAGCGCAAAGCACTTACACTGATGCCGCCCTCTTCTTGATCTAAAAAATCGAGTTGTTTGGCTGATTCTATCAACCAATCGGTTTGTTCTGTATTAAATGTAGAACGAATATCAGTACTAGGAAAAGTGGTCTTTGGAGATCGCAAGATACGTGGTGTCAAGAATCCCGAACAAAGTGGCACACGAGCAATGAATTGCACCTGTTTTTGATGTGCTATGGGGAGTGCTTCATCGGCCGCTCTACGATCTAGGGGGTTGTAAATGGCTTCGATAACGGAGCCAAAACCCGCTTCTAATACGTTTATCGCACCTTGCAAGCTTCTACAACTAACGCCATAAGCATCAATCAATCCTTCTGCTACACATCGTTCATAGGGTGTTATATCAAATGAGTGCCAGTCGAAATCATTCGGTGGGTTATGAAGTAATAAGATGTCCAGTTTGTCTTTTTGAAGTCGTTGCAGGCTACCTTCAATACTACGACGAAGGTGTGCTTCTCCAAAATCTTGTACTGCTACTCCTTGCTCATTGATATAACTGCCAAATTTGGTGCAAATAATAGGCGTTTTATCAGGTACCAAACGAAATGCCTGCCCTAAAACCTGCTCCGATTTGCCATTTCCATAAGCGACGGCAGTATCGAAAAAGTTAATTCCATTTTCGAGCGCGTAAACCACTGCCTTAATAGATGCTTCATCGTCTACTGGTCCCCAACCATTAACACGTCCTGCAAAATTGGCTTCTCCACCGATTTGCCAGCTTCCAAAACCAATTTTGCATATCTGCGACTTTGTTTTTCCTTTCACTAAGTGCTTAGTTTTTGAAATTAAATCCGCCTTTAATTAGATTACGACTACCAATAAAAGAAGTACGACCATGTAATAAGCGGTCATCATGAAAAAATACACATTCTCCTGGCTCTAGGCGCACACCTGTTAATAAGCCCCCCTCTACGACACGCGTTTCTAAAAACTCATGAAACTCATCACACATATCTTTCACTTCTTGGCTATTTTCATCACTAATACGGAAATGATTCCAATTCATTTTAAGACCACGCGCATCTTCAGCAATTATCTTGCGTACCTTTCGTTGATTTTCTCCCTTATTAAAGACGACTTCTGTGGTAGTCAACTTTTCGTATAATTCAGCATAATACTTTTTCAAGATAGCGACTAATTCTACCGAGTCAATGAAAGTCGTATAACCTCCTACTTCCGAAGAAACCAAGCAAAAGAAAAAGTTTACATCTTGGTCAAAATTGGTGTAAGCCGCATCGGTATGTAGTGGCTGTCGTGTATTACTATGACGGAATGTCTTAGTTGCAAAATCCACATCATAACGAATATCCGTCCAACGATTAGCCGTCGAATTACCTGAAAGTGCATCTTCATCTACAATCAATACATTGCCAATTTGATCAACCAAGTTTTCATAAAACTTCATATAATCGGTTCCTTCAGGAAGCCCACAAAAATGTACGAGCTTATTGTTTTTCAGATCATTCGCAAATTCCTGTGCGAAACCAGGCTCATCTCGATAAACTACTTTTTTGTAAAAATTGACTTCTGTTGTAGTTGTCATAATGATAAAGGTTTATTGTTATTAATGATTTTATTTGTATCTATATACTTATGGGCGTGTCCCCATTTTGTTGAAAAAAAAGCTACCGCCAGCGTCTCGCTGGTGGCATTTTTTCAACAAAATGGGGTCGGGCTATTCGCTTGTAGTTGTCTCATACCCACCTATTCGCCTATATTTGCTGGCAGTGTCTTCCTCCGTCAGCCCTGCCAGCAAAAGGCTC
>JAHDCM010000087.1:7948-10442 GCA_020629895.1 Bacteroidota bacterium | reverse complement strand
ACCTCTTGTAATAGTCCTTTTTCTTCCACAATCACTTCTTCCATTTCCTCCAATTCAGGTTCCATCATATCCTGTACCGCATTTTCGAGTTCAGTAAAAAACTGGCCTCGGCCGCGTTGGGTAAAGTCAAGCACATCCGTCTTATTACCTGGGCTGAGAACTCCTTCGAAAAGGTTTTGTTTAAGCACCAATCCCGATGCAATACGCGTTTCAATGGAGTTGGTCGTAATAAGGTTGATCACTGTCAGTTTATCTTTCAACTGCCCAATACGATCAATTCGCCCGATGCGCTGGTTTTTCTTGGCAGGATTCCAGGGAAGTTCAAAATTGATAATTGTATCCGCAAATTGCAGGTTAAGACCTGTACCACCTGATTCGGTAGAAAGTAAGACACAACAATCTTCATTATCTCGGAAAGATTCAATGAGTTTTCCGCGTTTTTTGACAGGTACCTTCCCGGTTAATTCGGCAAATACAATATCATTATCACGCAGCATTTTTCCGATAATCATGTGCATCTTCACCCATTCTGAAAAGATGATGACCTTTCGTTTGGTAGTCTTAATATCCATCTTATCAAGGAGGATATGTTCTAACTCTTTTAGTTTAGGAGATATATTCGATTCGCCATCTACCAAAAATGTCGAATCACAAACCATCCGCATTTTAGAAAGGAGTGACATCAACTTTTGAATATCGAAAGGTGTGAGAAACTTCTTATGTACCAATTGTGATACCCCTCTTGCATAGTCTACATGGTAGTCTTGTTGTAACGGATGCATATTAATGGGTACATCTATCTGGCTAATTTGTGGTAGTTGCTTGATCACCTGTCGTTTCTCCCGTCGAATCACAATGTCTTTTAGTCGCTTGCGGAGCGATTGTAAATTGTAATAACCTGTTATTTTGTTTTTCTTAGTCATGTCAAAATAACAATGCTGATAAGAGAATTCCCAAAGTGGAGTAAGCATTTCATGGTCAATAAAATCGACGATAGAGTAGAGGTCAATCAGGCGATTTTCGATAGGCGTACCCGTAATAACCAGTGCATGTTTTTTGGGCAACGATTTGACAGCAGTAGCAGTATGTGTCGTATAGTTTTTAATTCGCTGCGCTTCATCTAGGATGATGAGATCAGGAGGATATTGTTGAATCACTGTTTGGTCGCGTAGGACAGCTTCGTAGTTGGTGACCAAAAAATAAGCCGTTGTATCTCGATACTGCGCTTTTCGATCAGCCGCATTTCCTTCAATGACAATCGCTTCTTCCGCCGAGAATTTTTCGACTTCTGTTACCCACTGACTTTTAATAGAGGCAGGGCATACCACTAAAACGCGCTTAAAATCGAACAATTGTTTTTTCATCAAAGCCGTACCAATAGCTTGGATGGTTTTTCCAAGACCCATTTCATCCGCGATGATGGCTCCATCTTTATAAGCGGCAAACTCAATTCCTTTTTTCTGATAGTCGAATAAATCAGCATTGATAAGGGATAGATCAAGTTCGTAATTAGCTTTTACATGTTCTAAGGTACGTTTGTTATAGGCTTTTTCTACCTTTTCGAGTACTTCTTCCCGAATAAAAATTTGCTTGAAATCTTTGGCTTCTTCAATGAAGTAAAGGA
Source organism: Bacteroidota bacterium (assembly GCA_020629895.1). GTDB lineage: Bacteria > Bacteroidota > Bacteroidia > Chitinophagales > UBA2359 > JAHDHP01. The sequence continues at coordinate 8,818 of JAHDCM010000087.1, read as the reverse complement.
AGTCGTAGATGCTTTCAGGAGCAAGGTGTTGCTTGCCCTCTCCAAAATATTTGCTAAGTAATTGGGTGATTTCTGGGTCAAGAGTATCTGGGAAATACCACGAAATGCGGTAATCTTTGAGCGGATCAAGGAATATTTCTACAAATGGGAAAGGCTGTTGAGAGCGTTTCTTAGATTTTCGTTTAGATTTGAAATAGGCAAAGGCGAAGAGTAAATGCTTACAAGTGCCTAGTTTATTATGCCGATAATCGGGACAAGAGCAATAGCCAATTTCTTTTTTGTGATCTCGAAAGGTGATTTTATATTGTACTTCTCGCTCATTAGTAAGAATATGTTCTCCATAATTATTGCCCGCTAGTTCGAGTTTATATTCCGCCTTATTGGCTTTTTCTTGTCGTTCAGCTAATACCCGTTTCATCATCCCGCGTCGGGTGTATTTTTTTCCCGCTGGTATATCTTCTTTCCCCTCAATACGATGTAGTTCTTCTAGTAGCTGAATCATGCCACCTGCTACATGGTGACAAAAAGTATCTGATTTACAGGTACATTTCGAAAATAATTGTTCAGATTCAATAGATAGTTTTACTTCAAAGTCGTCGTAGGCATCATCTACTGAAAATTCGTACACACGTTTGGATTGTGTCAATAATTGAATTTGTCCACTATAATAAAGTCCTTGTGCTTTGCGAAATATGAGTTTGGAAATGGCGGGATTTTCTTTGAGTTCTACTAGTGCTTGCTGAACAATTTCGATCATGGGAAAGTGTTTTTGTCGTGAATAATGATTTGCGATTGAATGATCAACGTTGGACGTTTAATCGTAAATCGTTCAATCGTTTTCGCGTAAGGGATAGTAACGGTAGCTTGCCG
>JAHDCM010000087.1:0-7848 GCA_020629895.1 Bacteroidota bacterium | reverse complement strand
TAGCCCGACCTTTTTTCGTCTCGTACCTGTTGATGCGTTCAGGCATTGACAGGCGAGGCGAAAAAAGGATGCGCCCAAATTACTAATTATCTCAAAATATAAAAAATGCTTTCCTTTTATTGTATCTTTATGCTCCTATCCAGTCAATTATTTTCAACTAGATTACAAACTTATACATGAAGGCAAATGATCTTCCTGCAATTAGCGATATAGAAATAGAATCGCTGAGTGTGTATGGCGCGCGGGTACATAATTTGAAAGATATTGATATTCATATTCCTCGGAACAAGATGGTGGTGATCACAGGTATTAGTGGCAGTGGGAAGTCGTCGTTGGCTTTTGATACGATTTATGCAGAAGGGCAGCGACGGTATATGGAGAGTTTTTCGGCTTATGCGCGGCAGTTTGTAGGCAATATGGAGCGACCAGATGTAGAGAAAATTACAGGCTTGAGTCCTGTTATTTCGATTGAACAGAAAACGACAAATCGGAATCCGCGTTCTACGGTAGGAACGATTACGGAGATATATGACTTTTTGCGCTTATTATTTGCTCGTACAGGTGAAGCCTACTCATACAAGACAGGCAAAAAGATGACGCGTTTTACCGAACAGCAAATTATTGATTATATCGAGGAGTATTATGATGGGAAGAAGATTGTCTTATTGGCTCCTGTGGTAAAGGGGCGTAAGGGACATTATCGAGAGTTGTTTGAGCAGATTCGCAAGCAGGGTTATGTGAAGGTGCGGGTAGATGGTGAAATTGTGGAGTTGGTACCTAAGATGCAGGTAGATCGTTATAAAATTCATGATATTGAAATTGTAGTCGATCGTTTGAAGGTCACAAAATCAATGCATCAACGTTTGAGTGAGTCCATTGAAACAGCGATGCGAGCGGGCGAGGGAATGATGATGGTGATGAATTATGATACGAATGAGGTGCGGGTATTCAGCAAGCTGTTGATGTGTCCTGATTCGGGTATTTCGTATGAAGAACCTTCTCCAAATACTTTTTCCTTTAATTCGCCTTATGGGTATTGTCCTAGTTGTAAAGGCTTGGGTTTTGTGCGAGATATTGATATGAAAAGAGTAATTCCAGATGATAGTTTGAGTATTAGTAAGAAGGGGATTGTGCCATTGGGCGAGGAACGGGAAAATTATACGTACAAAAAAGTGCGGGCAATTGCTAAACAGTTCGGTTTTACCTTTAAAACTCCCATCAATAAAATTCCACCACAAGCACTAAATATTTTATTAGAAGGAACAGGTGGGAAAACCATTGAGGTAGAAATGGATTTTGGGAAGGGGAAAAAGAAAACGTATAAGGTCGATTTTGAAGGAATTTTGACAGGAGTAAGAAGGTGCTATAATGATCGTTCTAGTTCGGAAGGTTTACGACGATGGGCAGAGCAGTTTATGCGAAAAGAGGCTTGCCCCACTTGTGAGGGACAGCGATTGAAGAAGGAGGCTTTACACTTTAAAATTCAAGAGAAAAATATTTCGGACTTGACCAGTATGGATATTGAGAAGTTGTATGAGTGGGTAGGACAAGCCGAAAAGAAATTGACCAAAAAACAAAAGGCGATTGCTAGGGATGTAATGAAGGAAATAAAGGCTCGTTTGGGATTCTTGTTGAATGTGGGCTTAAATTATCTTCATCTCAATCGTCCTTCTCGTACCTTATCGGGCGGCGAATCGCAACGTATCCGCCTCGCTACACAAATAGGTTCTCAACTGGTGGGCATTACTTACATTTTAGATGAACCTAGTATTGGGCTACATCAACGCGATAATCATCGTTTGATAAAGGCCTTGAAGCAGTTGAGTAAAGGAGGGAATACGGTATTGGTGGTAGAACATGATAAGGATATTATGTTGGCGGCTGATTATGTGATAGATATTGGGCCAGGAGCAGGTAAGCACGGTGGAGAAATTGTAGCAGAAGGACGGCCTAAAGCTTTTCTGAAAAAGCCAACATTGACCGCTGATTATTTATCGGGTAAGAAAAAAATAGAAATTCCGAAGAAACGCAGAAAGGGAAATGGGAAAAAGTTGGTGTTGAAAAAAGCGAGTGGTAATAATTTACAAAATGTTACGGTGCGTTTCCCGTTAGGAACCTTGATTTGTGTAACGGGTGTTTCGGGAAGTGGAAAATCGACCCTAGTGAATGAAACATTGTATCCCATTCTTAATCAACACTTTTATCGGGCTATAAAACGCCCTTTGGCTTACGGCAAAATAGAAGGCTTAGAGCATTTGGATAAAGTAATTGAAATTGACCAATCGCCTATTGGGCGTACTCCCCGTTCTAATCCTGCTACTTATATTGGCGTGTTTACACATATCCGCCAATTGTTTACCAAAATACCAGAAGCTCAAATTAGAGGTTATAAACCAGGGCGTTTTTCTTTTAATGTCAAGGGTGGGCGTTGTGAAGTATGTCAAGGGGGAGGTATGAAAGTGATCGAAATGAATTTTTTACCTGATGTGCATGTGCTTTGTGAGCGGTGCTTGGGTAGGCGATATAATCGAGAAACACTAGAGGTACGGTATAAAGGGAAGTCGATTAGTGATATATTGAATATGACCGTAGAGGAGGCGGTTCGCTTTTTTGAACATTTACCACGTATCCATCGCATGCTAAAAACGCTAGAAGATGTAGGTTTAACCTATATTACATTGGGACAACAGGCAACTACGCTTTCGGGAGGAGAGGCACAGCGGGTAAAGTTGGCTTCCGAACTTCAAAAAAGGGATACAGGTAAAACTTGTTATATTTTGGATGAGCCGACTACGGGACTTCATTTTGAGGATATTCGGATGTTATTAAGTGTTTTGCAACGCCTAGTGGATAAGGGAAATACTGTGATTATTATTGAGCATAACATGGATGTGATTAAGGTAGCGGATCACATTATTGATATTGGGCCAGAAGGAGGAAGTGGAGGAGGAGAGGTGCTAGTCGTAGGGACACCTGAAAAGGTGGCGAAGCATCCAACGAGTCATACAGGGCGTTTTTTAAAGGAAGAATTGGAATAGGTTGGGTGCTACGCTAAAGAGACACTTCTCTTTAGCGTAGTAGCGATCTACCTATCGCTTATCCAGTAAATCATCAAGCATTTGATCGCGATTACTTTTGAGTGGATCACGAATAATAGAAACACGTTTGTCTAGTAGTTCTTTAGTGGGAACGACCAATTTCTCACCATCTGTTTGAATCGTCATAAAAATACGGTCAATTTTCACAATTTGCCCTTCAATTCCATCAAATCGAATCACCTGTCCAACCATATAGGTATTGCGGCTAAAGTAGGTGGCAAGCATACTGGAAAGTACTTTTCGAGAAGCAAATCCATAAGAAATACTACCTGCTAACAAAATGGAACCAATAAACAAGACTAGTTGGTAGGTAATGATTTGAGTGTCTATTCCTAGTTGATTCAGTACCGTAATAGTAAACATAATCAATAAGAAGTAGAAGATAATCTGACTGATAAAACGCCCTCCTTTCATTCCTAGTGAACTGGTAGCCGCAGCAATAACGTCTCGTACAAAAGAAGAAACAAAAAAGCCTAAAATGAATAAGACAACTGCACTGAAAAGAGTCGGTAGATAGGCTATAAGATGGCTAATTTGTGTCGATACAATATTCCAACCTAGTGAATCGGTGGCCATTACAAAGACAAATAAGATAATGCCCCAATAAACAAAGCGACTGATCATTACACTAGGCTTTGTTTTGATATTGGCCTTGGCCAGCATATCACCAACATTAATTTTATCTGCTAGGTCATCAAAACGAGATACTGTTAAGAGTTTTCGAATGAGGTAAGCAATTAGTTTGGCAAATAACCAGCCTGCAATTAAGATGGTTAAGGCGCCTATAATGGATGGAAGCGCGCTACCAACAGTTTGAAGAAAGGTTTGTAAAGAATCTGCCAAAATATCTGGAATTCTGGAGATTTGTTCTCCAACATCTTTAGCAGGAGTAGTTGCATTATCAGGTTGTAAAAGTGAAAATAACATTCGGTTGTTATTGATAGTAAAAAGGAAGAATAAACAAAGTGGCTTTTCGCGAAATAATACATACATCGGCCAATCTCACCAGATGTATTGAAACATTGGTCAGTTACCTACATACCTTTGTTGTCTGAGTCGTTAGATCTACCTTTCAAGATTTCTTTTGCCATTTCAGTGTTAATAGCAACTTGCTTGACGGTAAATAGATCAGCAACGTCCAGAATGAACTGAAACGTGTTTATCGTTTCAAGTACCTTTGCTTTATGCTCTTCAGGAAGTTTTTCCCTGTCGTTGAGCATTTTGAAAGGATTGTAATCTTTTGCATTCATCAGAAATGACCTTTTCTCATAGTATTACAACGCGTAGTGAATAGTTGATATTTAACGAATCCCATATTTTTCGTCATAAAATTTACGTAGACGATCACGGGCTCGTTTCAAACGCATTTTTGCTGCACTAGGGGATAAATTTAATGCGGTTCGGATATCCTCAATACTCATTTCATCTTGATACTTCATTAATATAATCGCCCGATCATCTTCATTAAGTTCATACAATAACTCCAATAACCGTTCTACTTCTATTTCAAATAGTTTTTTATTTTCAACTTCATCTTCAACCTCAATGTCAAACGATTCTGTAATATCATCATAATCTACAACCCTCGTTTTTTGTTTTTTACGCAAAAAGTCAATACAATTATTATAGGTAATCGCATATATCCAAGTAGAAAAACTAGAGTTGCCTTGAAAACTCGAGATTTTTAAAAATGCTTTTACCAATATATCGTGCGATAAATCTTGTGCATCTTCTTTATTTTTAAGCATAGAAATGCACTTGCGATATACTTTATTCGCATAACGATCATATAATTCAGCAAAATAAGCAGTCTTTCCAGTACTGAGTATCTGCTGAATAATCTCGTGGTCAGATAGGGATGATATATCTACTTCCAATTTTTGATTTAGTAGTTTCACCTCATTAAAATAACAAGTAATACTTTCCTTAGACGATATGATGTAAGTGTGTCACCTATTTTTAAACCAAATCAATATAGGGATCAGCCATTACACAATGAATATAAATGATTAATTTAGACGACGAGATGCTAAAAAACGAAAATAATACGATCAACATAATGTATAACACATTACGCCTCTTAAAGGTACGAAACAAAGAGTGATGTTGCAAGTAATACAAAGCTTCTCTTGTTAAATATATTTAGCCTTTACCCCTAACAAAAAGATGAATACAGTAAAAAAAAATACCATCTTGTATGTCCTGCCTTGTTTAGACTATGGTGGAGCAGAGCTGCAAACCATTAGTCAAATAAATGCTTTTGTAAAACAAGGGTATAGCGTACATTTATTGTTACTAAACAATATTATCGCATTAAATGAACTACTAGAAATACCGACCACACACCTTCATACTTTATTCTTTCCTTATACTACGCCTTCTCTAAAAGCTATTCTACAAGCAAGAACACTCATTTCCCCTATTGCAAAAATCATACACCAATTTGATATTAGTCATGTTATGGCGATACTACCACTATCTCATTACGTGATGCGCTTAGTAAAAATAAGCAAGCTTAGAAATACAAAAAAAGAACTTCAACTAATTGTATATCATTGTTCTATGCAATATGAAGCCAATCCGTTAAATACGATGGGAAAACGGTTATTTAATCAAGCAAATAAACAATTAGCGAAATGGGCAGACAATACTTCCATTTGTGTATCAAAAGCGGTTCAAAAAAATATAGAAAAAGGCTTCTTTTTAAGAAATCCACAAGTAGTATATAATGCGATTCCTAATGTTCGCGCTGATACAACAACAAGTAATACCTTATTAAACCAGTTAAAGATTTCTAATGAATCTTTCACCTTGCTGATTCCTGGCCGATTACATCCTTCAAAAGGACATGTGTTTTTTTTAAAGGTATTAAAAGAGTTGATAGATAAATACAGCCTATCACAGACAGAAATACAATTACTCATCGTCGGAAAAGGAAGCGAACAACAAAACATAGAGCAAGGAATTAAAGAGCATGCTTTAGAAAAATACGTACAACTTTTAGGAAATCTCGAAAACAAACGATTACTTGCTTTACTTGGAGCTTGTGATTTAATAGTCGTGCCATCCATCAACGAAGCATTTGGAATCGTCGCCATCGAAACCCTCATGCAGGGCGGTTTACTCCTCTGTTCCGATGCAGGAGGATTACCCGAAATCATTACCAATGAATACAATGGCTTTATCTGTCCCAAACTTGATCACCAAGCCTTTCTACAAAAACTTAGCTACCTATACCAACACCGTCATCAAGTGCTTATTCCCAAGCAACGATTATACGAAGATTTCCAGAAAAGATTTACCTTAGCAGCTCAAATGCAACAGCTCAAACGCATTTTGAACCTCTAAAATATGTACCTTGAGTAAGCACAACAACACCTTACCTGATCACATCCTATACATCTCCTACGATGGCATGACCGATCCTCTTGGACAGTCACAAGTGATCCCATACCTTATCGGATTATGTAAAGCAGGCTATACCTTTAGTTTATTGAGTTGTGAAAAAAAAGACCGTTTGCAAAAAAATGAACAACACATCCGAAAGCTACTAGCTCCATATCCCATTCAATGGCACCCGATTCCATATACCCCCTCCCCACCCATTTTAGCAAAGTACTGGGACTTACACCAACTCAAAAAAACAGCCTGCCAGATTTATGAAACACAACCATTTGCCATGACCCACTGTCGCAGCTATGTACCGACTGATATTGGGCTACAACTCAAAAAAAAATACGGAACCAAACTCTTTTTTGATATGCGTGGTTTTTGGGTAGATGAGCGCGTAGATGGAGGACTTTGGAATCTCCGTAATCCTATCTACAAAATAGCCTACTGGCGATACAAACAAAAAGAAGCACAATACCTACAACAAGCAGACATGACCATTAGTCTCACTCATGCAGGTATCCAAGAAATGAAAACATGGGACAGCTACCAAGAAGGACAACGCCTAGAAATGATACAGTGTAGTACCGACTTTGATTTATTTCAGCTACATACACCCCAAAAAAGAGAAGCCGCCCGAAAACAATTAGGATTAGCCCCCAACGAACTCATCTTTGCTTATCTAGGCAATATAGGTACTTGGTACATGCTCGACGAAATGCTCCAATTTTTCAAGCAAGCGAAACAAAGCTACCCCAACGCACAGTTTTTATTTTTAACCCACGAAACACCCGCTACCATTTATGGCTATTTAAGCAAATATCAGCTAAATCCTTCCGATTTTGTCATTACCTTTGCAGCGCGTCAAGAAGTAGCCACACTAATGGCAGCAGCCGATATAGGGCTATTTTTTATCAAACCCGCTTACTCCAAAATATCTAGCTCACCCACCAAACTAGGGGAGTTACTAGCAATGGGAATGCCCGTTATATGTAACGCAGGAGTAGGAGATGTGCGAGAAATTATTCAAGCAACTAATAGTGGAATGGCACTTGAAAAATTTGATGCAACAAGTTTTCAACAAGTCATCAACCAAATTCCACAACTGCTCCAAAAAGATGGAGCCAATATTCGGCAAAAAGCCATTGAAAATTATAGCCTACAAAAAGCCATTGGTCGTTATGTGCAATTATATAAAGAGGTGTTAAGTTATGAAGGATAAAAAGAAACGCATACTCATCATCTGCCCACATCCCGAAGATGTGGCACCAGGGCAACGCCTCAAATACGAGCAGTATTTTCCCTTCTTTCGCGAAGCAGGATACGAAGTCGTTGTTTCTCCATTTATGACACAACGTTT
>JAHDCM010000086.1:2646-10451 GCA_020629895.1 Bacteroidota bacterium | reverse complement strand
TTTATTTTTTTTCCAGCTAAAAGGCCTATCTTTATTCACCAATCAAAATAATATTCCTAATTATTGCATTTCATACGATATTGTCTCATTTATTTTTTCATCTTTACTCAAGTAATCTATCTTTGATTATTACTTAGCCAAGTATATTCAAGCTTCACGTTGTTTTCAAAACTTTTTTCAAAAGTATTAGAAAACGATAAAATAAGCTGACTAGATGCTGCGTTTATGTAATCGGTTGCATGCAACTAAAAAAAAAGTTGTTGCTCAAATAAATGTTAGACTGATTTCGTTTAGTCTAAATATATGCTGAAAAAGCTTCAAAACATATCGTACTTTATTTGCTGTCTAACAGTATTCTGCTGTTCGAAAGGATTGGCTCAACAATCTCCTCAATATACACAATTCTTTTTTCAACAGTTGTCATTTAATCCGGCTTATGTCGGCACCAGTAATGATATTGTTGTAGATGCAGGAATTAGAGGACAATGGCTTAATCTACCCGAACAGCCATTTTCTCAAAATGTAGGAATACATTTACCCATTCCTTTACTTAGTAGCGGGGTTGGAGTACAAATATCCAATGATATGCTTGGCCCTAACCGACATACAAGTGCGTATTTAAATTATGCTTGGAAATGGAAAATAAACAGAAATACAGCACTGTCGCTAGGGGTACAAGGAGGAATAATGCAACAATCTTGGAGAGGTGGTGATCTGATTACTCCTACGGGTATATACGATTTAGGCATTGACCATAATGATGCCATCTTACCCACTAGAACAGAGGGTAGCTTAATGCCAGATATAGGAGCAGGGGTTTATTTTAAAACCAAACAATTGCAATTGGGAATTGCTGCTCAACATTTATTAGAGCCAACAGCTACTTTCCAAATCCAAGAAAGACAAGCCGATTATCAGTATAAAAGACATTTTTTAGCTTATGGGATGTATGATTTTATCTTTAGCAATACTATAACCTGGAGTCCTGCGTTAATGATAAAGTCCGACTTAGTTAATGTCCAAGTTGAAACACATCAACTACTAACCATCAACGATTTGTACCTAGCAGGTATCGGCTTTAGAGGTTGGCAGCCTGATAGTTTTGATGCAGTTACTTTTTTGGCAGGAATATACCTCAGTAACTATTTACGACTAAGTTATAGTTATGACCTCAATATTTCTGCACTACGAAAAACCAATATCGGATCACATGAATTAACGATTCGATACCTCATAAAAAACGTTTTACCTTCTGGAAAAGGTAAAGCCAGATATAATCCCAGATACTTGTAATGTGTAGATACCTGCTTTTTGAGTGAAAAAAGCAATAGTGTTGGCTATTTTTTGCTGAATTCTTGCCAATCATCTCACAAAAACTCGTATTTTTGCGCCAGTTTCCAATTAAGACATTCATATCTTTCGAGAATAGCAATATTTCTTAAATGTTGATTCCAATGAAAAAAGTTGTAATAGCTTTCTGTGTATTTCTAGGACTAACAGCTCTTTATAGCTGTGGAGGTTCTAAATCTTCATCGTATAATACTGGATATTTAGCAGGCGTCGATGACCGCCCTAAATGGTCTGGAATTGATCCTGAAGGAATGGTTTATATTCCACCTGGAACCTTTAATATGGGGCCAAGTGACCAGAACGTGAATAATGCCTTAATTCAACGAAGTAAGTCTAAAGATATTCAAGGTTTCTGGATGGACGATACCGAAATAACTAATAACGAGTATCGTCAATTTGTGTACTATGTTCGTGATTCTATTGCACATAGTATGCTAGACCATTACGAGGAAGATGATAATGGAAATCAAAAAATTGATTGGAGCTATGATATTGACTGGGCTGCTGATTCTGAAGATGCAGAAGCAATAGGCGAGTTGTTTTATACAGGTGAAGATCAATTCTGGGGAAATCGTGACCTCAACGCACGTAAATTAATGTATAAACGAGAATGGTACGACTGGAAAAAGGCGGCTAGTAAAAGCTGGGAAGATGCGGATAATAGCGATAGAAAGTTATCTATGCGAGAAAGAAACGCACGTAGCTCTTTCATCCAAGAACAAGAGGTAAACATTTATCCTGATACCTTATGTTGGATTCATGACTTCTCTTATGCGTATAATGAGCCAATGACACGTAACTATTTTTCACACCCTGCCTTCGACGATTATCCAGTAGTAGGAATTAGCTGGATTCAAGCGAATGCTTTCTGTGACTGGCGTACCAAACTTTGGAAAGATTATACAAGTGAAACAGGTGAGTTGAATGGAGAAAATTTCCGTCTCCCTTTTGAAAGTGAGTGGGAATATGCTGCAAGAGGTGGGCTAGAATTAGCCCCGTATCCATGGGGTGGGCCTTATGTAAGAAACTCTAAAGGTTGTTTGTTAGCTAACTTCAAACCTGGTAGAGGAAACTACTCGGAAGACGGAGGTACTTACACTGTAAAAGTAGGATCTTACCACGCTAATGATTATGGTTTATACGATATGGCAGGAAATGTTTCTGAGTGGACTTCTACCGCTTTTCACGAAGGAGCTTATTCTTATGACCACGATATGAACCCAGATATTCGTTACGACGCAAAACAAGAAGATAATTCAACTAGAAAACGTAAAGTAATTCGTGGTGGCTCTTGGAAAGATATTGCATACTATATCCAAACAGGAACACGTCACTGGGAATATCAAGATACATCTAAGTCTTATATCGGTTTCCGATGTGTAATTACACAATTAGGACGTAGTAAATAAAATAAGATAGTGTAGTAGTAAAGAAACAGTTATAAACCGCTTCTTTACTACTACTATAATTGTTGTGATTCAAACGAAATAGAATGATAATTTCATAAAATTATAAATTCACTTCCCTTATACACTATTACTACATTGGTTATTTCTGTTAAAAGTGACAGATCATTAAATTTAATGCCGTCACTTTTAAAATTTTTCTAAACAGCAAAACGATAGTAAAGAACTATGGCATTCTATGAAACGAACGGGTTTAAATACCTAAAAAATCTTTTAATTGGATTGGGTGCAGCTTTTATTATTATTGGTGCCCTCTTCAAGATTCTCCACTGGCCCTATGCAAATGAAATCCTTACCGCAGCAATGATTGGTGAGGCCGCTATCTTTGCCATTCAAGCGTTTATTCCTCCTCATAAGGAGTATTACTGGGAAAAACTTTATCCTGGCTTGGATAATATCGAAGGGAAAGTGCAAGCAATTACTCCCTCAGTTTCAACTGGAGGAAATGGAACGACTCAGCAATTAGATCATGCCTTAGCAAAAGCAGGGGTGAACAAAGATTTAATTGGTCGCTTAGGTACACATCTAAATTCTTTAGGTGATAACCTGTCTCAACTTACCAAAGTAACCAGTACAACGGGAGCTACAAGTGAATTTTCTAAACAAGCTAAAGAAGCCGCTGCAGCTCTTTCTGAAGTGAAAGTCGCTTACAAAAATGCAGCTTTAGTTGCACAAGACTTAAAAGTTGCTTCTGATAATACAAAGAAGTATCAACAGCAAGTAAGTGCAGCTTCTGATAACTTAGCAAAGTTGAATGCTGTTTATGAACTAGAACTTCAAGACACAAACAACCACTTGAAAGCGTTAAACAAATTCTATGGTAATCTAACCAATGCCATAGACAATCTAAACGAGTCAGTGGAAGATACAAAGCGTTATAAAACGCAAATGGCTAGTCTTGCAAAAAATCTAAGCTCTTTGAATACCGTATATGGCAATATGCTATCTGCGATGTCAATGGGAGCGAAAGGAAAATAAAAAACCATACTTGTATCGGTTTATAAAGGAGAGTGTACAGGTATTGTTACTTGTACACTTTCTTTTTATGTAACATTCAATAAAGAGGCAACTTTTTTATCATTCAGATATAATAGCTGCTACCAAAACTCGTTATTAAAAAGAATTGATTAGGCTTTTATCCCATCAAGGATGTAAATCTTTTCTTTATCTTTGCAAAAAAATTTACGATCACTTATAAATAGTTGTAAAAATGAGATTGTTGTTCGTAATGTTAATTGGATTTTTAACCTGTACCACTCTTTTCACCCAAGAGGTAATGGCACAAGGTGAAAATTATGATGATGCCTTTGAAAACCCATTTGATCTGCCAGAGGATGATAACCCGTATGCAGATCCAGTGGAAGATGATAACCCGTATGCGGAACCAGAGCCAGCTCCTGCACCAGCACCAGCTCCTCCTCCTCCTCCGCCACCACCACCAGCTCCTAAACCAACTCCTGTTGAAACACAACAGCCACCACCAGTGAGGCAGCCTGTTCCAACAAATCCAGTTCCTCCTGCTCCAGACAATCCAACTACGGATGCGCCTCGTCCAGCAGACGATAAGCCAACTTCAGTAGAACCTGCGGAAGATCCAAATGCAAACCCATTTGATAATCCGTTTGACATGCCAGAGGATGATAACCCGTATGCAAATGAAGGACAAGATGATAAGAAAGGAAACTCTAATACAGAAAGTCCGAATAGCGGAAGTGGAAGCGCAGGCGGTGGAAGTGATGATAACCCGTATGCAGGCGGTGGTGGAAGTGGTGATGATGAAGATTTTCTCCCTCCATTGATTGGATTAGATACAACTGAAGTAGAGGTAAATAGAACCCCTTTAGTACCAGATGGTATCTATGAAAAGCAAATTAGTAAGGAGCGTAAAACATTAGAGTACGACCATGTTCGTGAAGCGGATGTATTTTGGCAAAAAAGAATTTGGAGAGTAATTGATACGGATCAAAAAATGAATCAAGTATTTGCTTATCCTGATGAGCCGCTTATTAGTGTATTACTAGAAATTATTGAGAAATATCCTAATGATACGCTGACCTTTATGTATGATGATTTTACAGTACCAAAGACAGTTGCAGAGCTTGATAAGGAACTGAATAATATTGATACAATTTTGGTAGAAGACCCTGTAACAGAAAAAGAATTTCGTAAAGTTGTAAAGAATGATTTCAACTGGATGGATGTAAAGAAGTTCCGTATCAAAGAGGATTGGGTATTTGATGAAGAATCTTCTCGTATGGAAGTGCGTATATTAGCCATTTCTCCTATCTTAGATAGATACGATAGAGATACTGGAATGTACTTGGGTCCTTGGCCATTATTCCACATTTACTATCCTTCTATTCGAGAAGACTTGGTTAACTACGAAGTATTTAATGAAGGAAATGATGCTAATCGTTTAAGTTGGGAAGATTTATTACGAATGCGCTATTTCAGTAGTTATATCATGAAAGAGTCGAACCTACAAGGTCTTAGAATTTCGGAATACTTGAGTGGACGTGATGCTTTATTGGAAGCTGAACGCGTGAAGAAAGAAATTTTTGAAATGGAACAGAACCTTTGGTCTTACTAAAAAATACACCGGTTTTTTGACCAAATGCGAATAAAAAGATACCTTTCTAATAGAAAATGGTAGCGGATAGCCAGAACGATATTGATGTTGTTCTGGCTTTTTGCGTAAGGGATAGAGGCGGAATGGGGCGTAAGGAGCATAAGACTGAGCTAGGGAGTGCCGCAGGCTGAGCGGGATGAGCGAAGACAAGGGACGACCATAGCGAAGCTTGTGCGAGTAGCCACATTATGAGCCGAAAGCCCGACCGAGCCGCAGTGCTGAAGCATAGCCCAAGCGTTTTCGCTTGGATATGGCAGTTGAGCCGCATTGCGGCTTGGATACGCCCTGAAAATAATCATTACAATTAAAAACCATAGTCATTTTATATGTCAAGAATCTGCTTTCTAGTATCGCTTTTTGTTTGGGGGCTGTTGGGAAGTAATGCTGTTAAAGCACAACCTGGAGGAGTGATCACACCTGAAGAGAGTTATGAGGAGGAACAGCGGGTAAAAGAGGCGGAACGCCTTCAAATGGAGGTAGCTCCTTTGCCATTTATCCCCTCGGCACCTGTGCCTATCCAGTATTCAGTAGAGGAAACAGTAGAGTTGTATAAAAATACATATAAGAATAAATTAGAACGAGTGCCACTTGATTACGCGCCTGTTCGAGAGGCAGATGTGATGTGGCAAAAACGTATTTGGCAAAGTATTCCTACCAATGCCTACCTAAATATTCATTTTTCAAATCCCTATACTCCATTGGTTGATTTGTTGTTGGAAATTGCGAAAGAAGAAGAGGTGCAGTTGTTTATGGATGATCGATTTACCATTCCGCTCACCTTTGAGGAGTTAGAAAAAAATTTAGGAACAAGACAGACCATTGTAGTAACAGATCCGATCACCTTTGAAGAGGTAGAAATGACAGTAGAAAATGATTTTAACTGGGAGTCGATTACAAAATATAGAATTAAGGAGGACTGGATATTTGATGCAAAGCATTCGCGTATGTCGGTACGAGTGTTAGGGATTGCGCCAGTGCGTAAAATGTATAACACAGAGGGTGTTTATTTAGGCGAACATCCAATTTGTTGGTTTTATTATCCCCAAATTCGAACCTACTTAGCGCAGCATGAAACGATTAATCCGTATAGCCCTGTAATGCCAGTACCCTGGGATGTCGTTTTTGATATGCGTTTATTTAGGAGTCATATTTATAAGGAGTCGAATGTGAAAAATGAACGAATCACCGATCAATATATGGGGCTGGATGCTTTGATTGAGGCAGAGCGAGTTAAGCATAAAATCTTTGAATTTGAACAGTATTTGTGGGAAAAATAAGTTGAACATTAATTCTGGTGATTGAATTTTATATTGTCATCATAAAGTCATATCTTGCAGCTAAACTCACTACTACCATACAATTGTTAATAGCATTCGATACGACAATTGTATCTCTTTCTACAACTTACTAACCCAATAAGGTCTAATGGGAACTAAAAAAGTATTCCTACTGAGCCTGTTATTGCCCTTCCTATTTTCCCTAAAAACCCCTCTTTTTTCAAGCCCTTGCTATGCCTCCTCGTCTTGTCTAAGCACACTTCCGATGGCTGCATATCAGGATATACAGTGGCAAAAAACAGCAACAACAACTTCCCTGAAAATTGATCAAAGTACTGACTTTGTAAGGGGAGAATTATTTTTGAAACTGAAACCAAATAGTTCACTAGTTTTTAGTGAACGTAGACAGTTTCTGCAAATAAATGGTAAGCCCCTAGATAAGCTCTTACCCAGTTACGAAATAACGACCATCCGTCAAGCTTTTCCCAAAACAACAATTAAGGAACTCAAAGAGGTCTATCTCATTCAATTTCAGGCATACGAACAGGTAGAAGCCTTGATGGAGACCTTGCATGCTTACCCTTTTGTTGTGTATGCTGAACAGGTGCCTATTTACCGATCCTTTCAAACTGCTGCTACCAATGATCCTGATTTTAAAGCAGGAAAATTGTGGTTTTTAGACCAAATCAATGCCACAGAGGCTTGGGAGGTGCAAGGCGGGAGTAAAGATATTACGGTAGCTGTTATTGACGATGCTGTTATGGTAGATCATGAAGACTTGGCAGCTAATATAACAAAGGGGTTCGACTTTCCAGATATTGATGAAGACCCTTCGCCGCCGAGTGGAGCTACTGCAGATTGTTTTTCACATGGGACCCATTGTGCAGGCTTAATTTCGGCAGTGTCGGACAACCAACGAGGAGTGGTGTCGATTGCTAGTGGTGTGAAAATTATGCCTCTAAAATGCAAAAAAGATAGTGATTTGGGGGTAGAATGTGATGGATTTTACTATTCCTATAATGCCTTAGAGTACGCGATTACGAATGGGGCTAAAGTCGTAAGTATGTCTTTTGGTGGAGCAAG
>JAHDCM010000086.1:0-2546 GCA_020629895.1 Bacteroidota bacterium | reverse complement strand
ATCAATGCTGGAGCTGCTTTACGTTGTTTGGATGAATCGCCAGATGTATTTTTTACAGCGAATAAACAGACTACTTGTAAAGGGGAAACGATTCAATTTAGTGATCAAAGTACAGCGACTGCTACGGCTTGGCAATGGGAGTTTGAAGGGGGGACACCTGCGACCTCTACTAGTAAGTCTCCAACAGTAAATTATTTGCAAACAGGAGCTTTTGATGTGCGTTTGACCATTACTGAAAATGGAGAGCCTAAAAGTAAAATTAAGCGTAACTATATCAAAATATCAGCCCCAACTGCTACTATTTCGGGGGCTAGAACTATTTCACCAGGTGCAACAGCAAACCTAAGCATTCGACTAGAAGGAACGGCTCCATGGACTATTCGGTATTTAGATGAGCATAAAGAAGAAGTGGTCATTGACGATATTACCGAAAGTCCATATCAATTGTTGGTACAGCCAACAGACGATCATACTTATGAGCTTCTAAGTATGAGCGATGCGTATTGTGAGGGCGAAATAAGTGGAATGGCTGCGATTCGAGTGAATCATTGTGAAGATGAAACAGGTAAAAAACGAGGAGACATGGTATTAAAGGCATTAGATGTAACTTGTACAGGGGAAGGCTTGCGGGTAGAATTGGAGGTGTGTAACATCGGTAGTGCCTTATTATCTTCTAAAACACCTATTAGTGTGTATAGCAAAAACCCAAGTTTGGAAAAAGGAGCCTTATTACAAACCTTCCAATTGACAAGAGGTATTGCTATTGGAAAATGTAGCCGAAAAACCATTATGTTGCCTTTCCAATCAGAGCCGTTTTATGTGGTTGCCAATGATCCTGGCCAAGCGATAGAAGACTTACCTTTTTCGGTAAATCAAGATTTTCCACTAACAACTTACAAAGAGTGCGATTATACCAATAATGTGCAAATGGTAGCGATAAATACGATGGCTAGTGAACAAGTAGATGCTGGACAAGATCGAACTATCTGTAAGGGAGATATGGCGCAATTGCAGGCAAGTGGGGCGGCTAGTTATCAGTGGGAGCCAAGTACAGGATTAAGTGATCCTACCATTGAGAATCCACAGGCTAGTCCTGAACAAACAACAACCTATACAGTGACGAGTGTTAGCGAGACAGGTTGTACCTCTTCTGATCAAATTACCATTTTTGTCTCTCCATTGCCCTACCTTCCTCCTGTAAGTTTAGATACAACGATTTGTACAGGAGATGCAGCCGTGATTCAATTATCAAATATCCAAGCGATTGCGGGCTATCGGTATCGTTGGCAACCAGCAACAGGGTTGTCAAACCCCAATATCCCTAACCCCACAGCACGACTTACCGAAAGCACAAATTATACACTACACATCACCAATGCACAGGGCTGTTCCAATACGCAAGCGTTTCACATTGACTTGAATCTCAAAGAGGATAATCCAGTTGAATTAGGAGTAGATCGAATTGTTTGTGAAGGTAGTGAAGTCCTTTTAGCCTTGCCCGACGCATCGCGCTATATCTGGTTTGCCACCGATCAATCACTGGATTGTACCAACTGTCAAGAAGTAGTCGCAACTCCTAGCAAAACAACGACCTATTATGGAGCTATTGTGGATGCCGAAGGTTGTATGAGTACCGATTCCATTACCTTATTTGTCGATACGCCTCCTATTACTTTACCTACTGATACTTCCTTCTGTCAGGGAGAGGAATTAATACTTGAGGCGGGAGATGTCGATTCCTATAGATGGGATAATCAGGCAGCAAATCAGGTATTAACCGTACAAACAGGAGGCACCTATACCCTTTTGGCTACCACTCATAATGGTTGTCATTTTAGCCATCAAATCAAGGTACATGAAGTGCCTTTACCCCAAGTAAGTATCGAAGGGAATATAGAAATTAAATACAATGAAACCACTCAATTAAGTATTCTTGATCCTGCTTCTGCTCATTGGACGTATCTCTGGTCGAATGGGGCTAGTACTAAAGATATTGTGGTAAGCGAAGCTGATACATACAGCCTTACTGTTACCGATGCATTGGGCTGTACATTTACTGATATGGTGGAAGTACGCCAAGTACCTACCAAACTACTAGTACCCTCTGCTTTTTCTCCCAATGGTGATGGTGTCAATGATTATTTTACCATTCCTCATGATCCTTCCACACAAGTCGAATTTTTTATTTACGATCGTTGGGGGCAATGCATATTTGAAAGTACCCAACATAATACCAAACAAGCCCAATGGAATGGACGATTGCATGGTGAAGGAGAACCCCTAAAAGTAGGTGTATATGTGTATGTTGCTTTTCTTACCAATGAAGTGGGAAGGCGGAAACGAATTTCGGGAAATGTAACGCTACTGCGATAGAGAACGAATATTAGTTTGTTTTTGGGCGTGCCGTGTATCAAAAAAGCGCAATCTTTTACTACTTGCTCTTGCCAGCATACTCGCTGGGGGACACAAGTACCCAAAGACTGCGCTTTTTTGATACACGTCGGGCTATTCGTTTGTAGTTGCTTCATACCCACTTGTTCAGCATA
>JAHDCM010000085.1 GCA_020629895.1 Bacteroidota bacterium | reverse complement strand
GATGATGGGGATAAGAAGATTAAATATTTAGCGATTACAAAGTGGCTTCGCCTCTGCTACGTTCTTATTATAATTTGTTAAACCCTCTGCAAGATAATTTTTAAATTTCTCGGTAGAAGCCACCCCAATCGGTTTTTTCTTGAGCATATCTCCTTTAGAATTCAATAATACATAATAAGGTTGTGAATTCGACTGGTAACAATCAATTTGCAGCTTCGTCCATTTGTCTCCAATCGTGCGAAGTGTTTTATTACGTCCTTTGTAATCTACATATTTGACCTGTTCTTCTTGCGGTAAGTTAGTACGCTCATCGACATACAAAGAAACGACCACATAATCTTCTTGTAACATTTCTAGTACACCTGGCTTACTCCATACATTTTCTTCCATTTGCCGACAGTTGACACAGCCCCAACCTGTAAAGTCAATAAAAATTGGTTTTCCTGTTTCTTCAGCAATTGAAAATGCCTCATCAAAATCGTGTACACAATCCAAATCAAGTGGACAATGAGCCGCTTTATTGGCTGTTTTATGTATATCAGCACCTTCTATTTTTGACTTGTTGTGATTGGGATTACAAGAACCTTTTACTTGATGACGATAGCTATAAAAAGTAGGAGGTGGAAATCCGCTAATTAAAGAAAGTTGATTTTTACAGTTGACCCACTCACTACGTAATCCATTACCTAGATAAAGTGCGAATAGGAAGAATGCTCCTGCAAAGAATAAACGTCCAAATCCTAATTTGGCAATTGGCCCATCGTGTGGAAATTTGATTTTCCCTAAGAGGTAAACTCCTGCTAAAACGGCGGGAATAATCCATAAGATAATGAAGGTTTCACGCTTGATAAGCCCCCATTGCATCACCATATCTGCTGTGGATAAGAATTTGAAGGCTAAAGCAACTTCTACAAATCCTAGTACTACTTTGAGGGTATTGAGCCAACTTCCTGATTTGGGCAGATTGTTGAGCCAGCTTGGGAAGATCGCAAATAAGGTGAATGGTAATGCCATTGCAATAGAAAAACCTAACATAACGACCACAAGTACTAATGAACTAGCAGAGGAACTGGCTGCACTAGAGCTTACTAATCCTAATACAGAGCCTAAAATGGGTCCTGTACAAGAAAAGGAAACTAAGGCTAAGGTAGCCGCCATAAAGAAGATTCCTAAGTAGCCACCACTGTCTTCCATAGAGGAAGTTTTGTTGACAAATGAGCTAGGTAAAGTTAATTCAAAAAATCCAAAGAAAGAGAAAGCAAAGATGATGAAGATGATGAAGAATAAAATGTTTAATACTGGACTTGTTGCCATCCAGTTGAGAATATCTCCACCAAAGATAAGTGCTAAAAGACTTCCTAGACCTGTGTAGATAAAGATGATCGAAAAGCCATAGAACAAGGCGTTACTAATTGCTTTCGCTTTGTTTCCGCTACCTTTTGTAAAAAAGCTGACTGTTAGTGGAATCATGGGGAATACACAGGGGGTTACTAAAGCTAATAAGCCTCCTAACATTCCTCCTAGAAATAACTTAAACCAGTTTAAGCCACCTTCTTCAGCATTGAGATCATCGTCACCAGCAGGTGCTATAATTTGTGCTTTTCCACTTCCTAAAGCGAAGTTAAATTCTTCTTCTTGAGGAGGTAAACACTTTTCAGCATCACAACTCATAAAACGCATATACCCCTTAATATTTGCATTGGGGTTGGTGGCTTTAATTTTTTGTTGAAAACTGACTTCTTTAGCAAATTTAGTCACCTCCATTTCAAAGATGTCGTCAAAGCCTTTTTTCTGATGGTCACTCACCTCTTCTGCTTTATCTCCTACAACTTCAAATCCTTTTATGTCTTCAAAGTTGACACTAGTAGGCAATGGTCCTCCTTCTTCGATATTTTGAGAGTAGATATACCAGCCATCTTCGATAGTGGCCTTGAAGTTGAGCATATACTCATTATTTCCTAACTCTTCTTTGCTAAATTCCCAACTTACTGGGTCTTCTATTTTGGGGCCATCATCATCTCCTCCTAATAAGCCAAGATTTGCACCTGTATTCAATTCAGCCTCCTCAACGGCTTCCTCTTCTGTTGCCGTTTCTTCTTGTTTATCAGCAACCGTTTCCTCTTTTGCCGTTTCTGCGTCATTGGTATTCGCAACCGTTTCCTCTTTATTATCTTTTTTTGTTTCTACTTTAGCTACTTCTTCTTGGTTTGTTTTCGTTTCCGTTGCTTTTTTAGAAGTATTACCTCCTGCATCTTTAGAAGTAGCAGGAATAGGAACAGTAGATGGGGTTACTGGTATCACTCCATTATTACTCCCTCCTTTATCTAATTGATTTCCTCCACTCGCATCTTTACTATCTTTCTTAATGATAGGAGTTGCCTTTCTAGTATTGGAACCAGACGAAGATTTAGTAGACCCACTAGTAGTAGAGGTACTTGGAAGTGTTCGAACAGTCGAGTTCGTAGGGGGTATCACCTTCGGAGCTGGTGCAGGGGGTGGGGGTGGTATTGGGGTAGTCTTAATGGCCGATGGCTTTGAAACTGGCGCGGGGGGTGTCACCTTTGGAGCAGGTGGCGGAGGCGGCGCAGGTTTCGTTTTGATTACCGATGGCTTCGGAGCTGGCGGTGTTACCTTTGGGGCTGGCGGAGGAGGTGGTGGTGGAGGGCTAGGCTTTTTTACCACTGGTGGTTTTGGAGCCGGCGGTGTTACTTTAGGAGGAGCAGGTGCAGGTTTGGCACTTGCTTTCAAGTTTAAGCTAAATTCCTCATCTAGTTTTACACAGTTTTCATCATTACAAGACATGTAAGTCAAAGGAACGGTCAGGCTCACACTTGGTTTAGAGGTTTTTACCTTTGCACGGAAAGTTACCGATTTTTCGTATTTTCTCACGAATGTTTCAAAAATAGGATCGGTTCCTTCTTTTGCTTTTCCAAGTTCTTTGATTTTTCCTACTAACTTTGCGTTTCCACTTCCAGAGAAGTCAAAATCACTAGGTAGTGGGCCTCCTGGTTCTAATTCTTGTGAATAAACAAACCAGCCTTGATCTATTTTTGCTTTAAAATCTACTTGAAACTCATTATTGCCTAAATCTTTGACATCTGTCGTCCATTTGACAGGATCATGCATTTGAGCTAGTAGTACATTTGATAGTAGTACAAGTAGTGTAATGATTAAACTTTTTTTCACAGCACTTTTTTTTGATTTCTACAAAAATACGAGTATTCGATAAATGATGAAAACGATTAACTAATTTTAACGACGGATTAGCTATTTGCCTAATATCCTTCATTGTAAGCAGTTATTTTGTTAAGCAATAACTTCCTCACAATCAATTAGCAAAATATAAACAAATATTTACAATAACAAAACCAACTATGCTTAAATTATTTTAAATGAAGTCAATTACTGTTAAAATTTGTTGTATCTAAAATATTCAAGCAATATAACTGCTCATTAATCTGGGAGAAATAGTGATTAGATTGGTGGGAGAAATGCCAAATAAACGCTAATATCATCAACGATAAAGAAGTGGCAAAAATTGTACAAGCCATTGGTAACGAGACAGATACCCCTATACTTACTAGCAAAACTAATGCCGCAGCAAGTACCACAAATAATTAATCTATTATAAAGACGACCTTTTTTCCTCATTATTCTTGTATTTCTACCAAACTTTTTGTCTTTTACAAGGGTAATATAATAAGCGAATGTATCAATACAAATAAAGATTACCTTCCCTTCTTCTTTTTACGTATATCTCCTCAACATGGAAACCATTAACTTACGGCGGTTTATCATACAAGCAATCATTATTTTGTTATCAGGTGTTATCTTGATACAACTTTTTGTGATGCAAGTAACCGACGAATCTTATGCCGCAATGGCTGCTAACAACGTCATTAGAGATGTAACTGTCTACCCTTCTCGTGGACAAGTTATTGATCGGAATGGACATAAAGTCGTCAATAATGAAGCCGTTTATGATATTATCTTTATCCCTAAACAAGTACAAGAATTAGATACCAATAAATTGTGCAAACTGCTTGATATTACCAAAACGGATTTTGTTAATAGTCTCAAAAAAGTTCGCAAGTCGAAAGGTTACAATCCATTACGACCACAAACATTATTTAAGCAAATCCCTGGCAATGTATTTTCCAAATTCCAAGAATACTTGTATCAATTTCCAGGATTCTATACGCAAGTTCGTGCGGTAAGAAGTTATCCTTATGCTAATGCCTCCCACCTATTAGGTTATATTGGCGAAGTAAACCAACAACAAATTGATGCTTCCGAATATTATGAGATGGGTGATTATATTGGAATTAGTGGAATTGAACGGACTTATGAAAAAGTGCTTCGTGGTGAAAAAGGGTTGAAGAAAATTATTGTAGATGTGCATAACCGAGAAATTGGCAGCTACCTCGATGGCGAAGAAGACAAGGAGGCAGTGGCGGGAAAAGACATTCAATTAACCATTGATATTAACTTGCAAAGTTATGCCGAAGAACTAATGAAAAACAAAAAAGGGGCAGTAGTGGCAATTGAGCCTGCAAGTGGAGAGATTCTAACTTTGGTTAGTGCGCCTTACTATGATCCCAACCGACTTACTGGTAAAAAACTGGGAGTCGAAATGGCGAAATTAAAAAAGGATACCCTAAAGCCACTTTTTAATCGTGCCTTAATGTCTGGTTTATATCCTCCTGGTTCTACCTTTAAACCGCTAATGGCTTTAGTTGGACTCGAAGAAGGGGCTTTTGGGCCTAGCTTCGGCTATGGTTGTGGAGGAGGTTATCGTTTAAGTGCTTCTCAAGTAGTGGGTTGCCATGGACACGCTGCGGCCTATAATGTAAAAGAAGCGATTAAACACTCCTGTAATGCTTACTTTTGTCGTGCCTTTTACTTAGTTTTAGAAAACGATAAATATCATGGAGGACGTAGAGAGGGGCTTACAAAGTGGCATGAACATCTTGCTGATTTTGGACTAGGGGTAAAATTACCCGTAGACCTTCCGAATACGTCTAAAGGGATGGTGCCTACTTCTGCCTACTATGATACTGTTACTTACCGAAAAGAAATACCCAAATCTGAGAATGACCCAAAGTGGAAGTCAAATTGGATTATTTCACTAGGTATTGGACAAGGAGAGCTAGGGGTGACACCACTTCAGTTATCTCACATGACCTCCATCATTGCCAATAAAGGGACGTACTATTATCCACACATTGTTCGACCTAATAAGTGGGATACCTCTAGTATTTATCGGACACCTCATCAAGTTAATGTCGCCAAAAAATATTTTGATGTAGTGGTGGATGGCATGGAAAGCGTAGTCATTGGAGGAACCGCACGTATCGCCAAAATTGAAGACCTAGCTGTATGTGGAAAGACAGGAACTGCCGAAAACCCACATGGAGAAGATCACTCGCTGTTTATTGCTTTTGCTCCCAAAGAAAAACCTAAAATTGCAATTGGAGTAATGGTGGAAAATGCAGGTTTTGGCTCACGATATGCCGCTCCAATTGCCAGTTTGATGATTGAAAAATACCTAAAAGGTGAAATAACTGAAAAACGTGAAGCCTTAGAAACAAAAATACTAGAAGCAAACCTAATCAAATAACTATTGATATATTTTGAAGCAGAATGAGTACTAAAAAAGTAGACCCCGATTGGCTAACCATTTTTATCTACCTGTTATTGGTAGCAATAGGATTTTTAGCTGTTTATGCTGCCGATTATAATGACTTATATCCCAAAATTTGGGATACTACAAGAAATTATGGAAGACAATTTGTATGGGTGGGCATCTGTATGTTTGTTGCCCTTATCATCCAAGTTTTTGATACGCGTTTTTTTACCGCTTTCTCCTACCTAATATATGGAGCCGTCCTTTTATTACTAGTCGCCACCCTGTTCTTTGGAGCCGAAATTGCAGGCTCCAAATCTTGGATAAAATTGGGCTTTTTCAACTTACAATCCTCCGAATTTGCCAAATTTTCTACTTGTCTAGCCCTAGCCAGCTTTCTTAGTAACAAAAAAACAGATCTCAATAACTATAAACACCAACTAATCGCCGCTGCACTTATTGGAGTCCCCACCCTCCTGATACTACGACAAGGAGATGCAGGGTCAGCCATTGTATTCGTTTCCTTGATTCTTGTACTATACCGAGAAGGCTTATCAGGTGGTTTCTTACTCATCGGCGTACTAGCAATTGTACTATTTATTAGCAGTTTGTTATTTGATTTTCCCTATATTATTGGAATTCTTGGGTTCATCTTACTTATGACTATTATCATGAGTCAAGGACTTAATTTCCGTAGTATGCTGACCTACCTAATACCAATTATTGGTATTTTTCTAGGAAGTATCTATCTTGAACCACTTACCTTCTTAATAGTATTAGGAATTGCTGCCATTTTATTTTTATTTGCTGCTGTTATTTCCAAAAGTTATATCGTTGGATTGCTTACTCTCACCCTCTTTTGTTCCATCTATGTCAAAGGAGTCGATTATATTTTTAATAATGTCTTAAAGGAACATCACCGAAACCGTATTGGAGTTGTTTTAGGTACCATAGAGGATAACAAAGGAGTTGGTTATAATCTAAACCAGTCTAAAATAGCAATTGGCTCTGGTGGAATTTGGGGAAAAGGATTCTTACAAGGAACTCAAAATAAAGGAGACTTTGTTCCTGAACAAAGTACCGACTTTATCTTTTGCACCGTTGGTGAAGAATTTGGATTTGCAGGTAGCTGCACCCTCATTGGTCTATTTATTATTCTAATGCTACGAATCATTGCCCTTGCCGAAAGACAAAAATCAGATTTTAGTCGCATTTATGGTTATGGCGTCGTCTCTATCATCTTCTTTCACTTTTTCATCAATATGGGCATGACTATCGGATTAGTTCCTGTTATTGGAATTCCGCTGCCTTTTATTAGTTATGGAGGCTCTTCCCTCCTTGCTTTCACCATTTTACTATTTATACTTATCAAATTAGACTCGGAACGCTTATTGTACCTTCGTTAAAAAAGAATTACCTTTGCATATTCATTTTTTAACTTTCACACAAACATATTCAAAAAACAATTATCATGTTTAGAACACACACTTGTGGTGAACTGCGACTAGACAATGCAGGCATCAATGTTACCCTTAGTGGTTGGGTACAACGTACTCGCGAATTTGGCGGAATGACTTTCGTTGATGTGCGAGATCGCTACGGAATTACACAACTTGTATTTAACATGAGTACCGATGCTGATTTGTGTGAAAAAGCAAATAAACTCGGACGAGAATTTGTTATTCAAGCCAAAGGAACGGTTAGTGAACGTACCAACAAAAACCCTAATCTTCCTACTGGAGACATCGAGATTATGGTCAACGAACTAACGATTCTAAATGCTTCCAAAGTACCTCCCTTCTTAGTAGAGGAAGAAACCGATGGAGGAGACGATCTTCGTATGAAATATCGTTATTTGGATCTTCGTCGTAATAATGTACAAAACAACATTATCTTACGTCACCGCGTAGCCCAAGAAGCTAGAAGATACCTTTGTGATAATAATTTTCTCGAAATAGAAACACCATTTCTCATTAAAAGTACGCCCGAAGGGGCGCGCGATTTTGTCGTTCCTTCTCGAATGAATCCTGGTGAATTTTATGCCCTGCCACAATCTCCTCAAACCTTCAAACAATTATTGATGGTTTCAGGATTTGACAAATATTTCCAAATTGTACGCTGCTTCCGTGACGAAGACCTTCGCGCTGATCGTCAACCAGAATTCACTCAAATTGACTGTGAAATGTCTTACGTCGAGCAAGAGGACATTCTACAAATGTTTGAAGGGCTACTACGTCATGTCTTCCAAGCTATTAAAGGGGTTGACTTAGGTGAGATTCAACGGATGGACTTTGACGATGCAATGCGCTTATATGGAAAAGATAAGCCCGACACCCGCTTCGAAATGACCTTCGTAGAACTCAACGATGTCGCTCAAAACAAAGGTTTTAAAGTATTTGACGCTGCCGAATTAGTAGTCGGAATTTGTGCGAAAGGTTGTGGAAATTATACTCGCAAACAATTAGATGGACTTACCGATTGGATGAAACGTCCACAAATTGGGGCAAAGGGATTAGTATATGTCAAGTGTAATGAGGATGGTACCTTTAAATCTTCTGTTGATAAATTCTTTGGACAAGAAGAGCTGAAAGCTTGGGCAGATAAAATGGGGGCTAAACCAGGCGATTTATTATTAATCGTATCAGGAAATAAAGAAAAAGCACGTAAGCAAATGGGCGAATTGCGCCTCGAAATGGGTGAACGATTGGGCTTACGCAAAGCGGATGAGTTTAAAGCTCTCTGGGTACTCAACTTCCCACTACTCGAAAGAGATGAAGAAGCTGGTCGTTGGAATCCTTGTCACCACCCATTTACCCGCCCACAAAAAGGATTCGAAAGTATCGAAAACTGGGGCGATATAAAAGCAGATGCTTATGACTTTGTGTTAAATGGAAACGAAATTGCAGGTGGCTCTATTAGAATTCATGAACGTGGCCTACAAGAAAAAGTATTCGAACTACTTGGTATGAGTGAAGAAGAATCTGAAGAGAAATTTGGCTTCCTAATGGGTGCCTTCGAATATGGTGCGCCACCACATGGAGGTATCGCTTTTGGCTTCGACCGCCTTTGTGCCATCATGGGAGGTGCTGAAAGTATTCGCGATTTCATCGCATTCCCCAAAAACAA
Organism: Bacteroidota bacterium; assembly: GCA_020629895.1. Taxonomy (GTDB): domain Bacteria; phylum Bacteroidota; class Bacteroidia; order Chitinophagales; family UBA2359; genus JAHDHP01. The sequence continues at coordinate 1,704 of JAHDCM010000085.1, read as the reverse complement.
TAGTGGACGTGACATGATGATCGACGCACCATCCCTAATTGATGATGAACAATACGCTGAATTACATATTCTTCCCAATGCCGAATTAGCTGATTAATTAATTGGGCGTGTCCTTTTTTCGCCTCGCCCATCGCTGTGTACACACATCGACAGGCACGAGGCGAAAAAAGGTCGGGCTATCCGCTTGTAGTTGCCTCGTAAAAAAGCTGTTCGGCTATATTACTGGCAGTGTCTTCCTTCGTCAGCCCTGCCAGCAAAAGCCTCACTAGCTTTCTACTTCGTCAAGCTACCGCTACTATCCCTCACGCGTAAAGACATAAAATTTTATATCTCAACGGCTGATTTCCTTAAAATCTCCTATGGAACAAAACATCCTCCAAGAAGCCTATCAACTTATTCACCACGATTTAGAACTTAGTCCCGCCAATATTCCACTAGATGGAGAGGATGCCATTGAACAATTGCGTATATGGTTAGCCAATAGCCTTGCCATTATGCTTACCGAAAACCTAGAGGGATTACTTCAAATACTTTATAGACTGGATATTGCAGAAGAAAAAGCGCAGGTAGCTCTTTGTAATATGACCAAAGACCCTCCAGCCCTTGCTCTTGCCGATCTCATCATTGAACGCGAAATACAAAAAGCACAATCTCGCGCATGGTATCGCGAGCAATTGGCTCAAAAAGAGATCAATAACGATGATGATGTAGAAAAATGGTAAGTAACAGTTAAAAAATAAAATCCCCCCTACACTCCTTCAGAAACCCAAGCCAATTTATCATTCATCACACTCCAAATAATCCCTTCTTTAATCGCATAATTCGTTTGCACCAATTTTTGAATATTCAATGTTGTCAATATAAAATCAATTAACAGGTAAGATACAACAATCATATCTGCCCGTTTAGGCTCCATTCCCTGTATTGTTTTCCTTTTCTCTAAATCAAACTTTAAAAAATCTCCTTTAAAACTCGTAAATGTAGCAAGATCAATCTCATAAGACGAATATCCCTTTTCCAAGTCTTTATCTTTACTTACACTCACAATACTCGCCAATGTATCAAACGCTCCAGAAGCACCAATTAAAGTACTAATCTTGTACTTTTGTACCTCTTGCAACAATGGTTGAAGTTGTGCATATAAATACGTCTCCAATGCTTGTACTTCCTCATGCTGTATAGGGTCTTGTTGATGAAATTCCCGTCTTAAAACAGCCGATCCAATCGGAAAACTCTGCTTCCAAAAAATATCATTAACAGCAGCAATGATAAACTCAACACTCCCTCCCCCAATATCCATAATCATCATCTTTTCCTCGTTCATTTTTACAGATTCTCTCACTCCATAATAAATTAATAAGGCTTCAGTATCACCAGAAATACACTGAATATCAATGCCTGCCTGTTCTTTCACTGCCTGTATAAAAACATCACTATTAGAAGCCTTCCGCAATCCTTCCGTAGCAATTGCCCATACCGAACTTAATTTATACTGCTTCAAAATCTCACCAAAATGAATTAGGGTATTCAAAGCACGATCATAGACCTCTTTCCCCATATAGCCAACTCCTTTTAAACCAATCTTCACAAACCGCCGTTCTCTATAAATCTCTTTAAAGCCTCCATCTGCTTGCGGTTCTATAATAAGCAGATGAAATGTATTGGTTCCTAAATCTAAAACAGCAATATAATCTTTCATGCTTT
>JAHDCM010000084.1:4829-10531 GCA_020629895.1 Bacteroidota bacterium | reverse complement strand
CGCTCAGCCTGCGGCACTCCCTAGCTCAGTGCTATGCTCCTTACGCCCCATTCCGCCTCTATCCCTCACGCAGTAACCAATGAGTGAATGAGTGGTTGACTGAATTAGGATGCCGCCAGCGTCATCGCTAGTGGTTTACTCGACAAATAACAGCGGCTAGGTTGATCTATCTTTTCTGCTACATTACACATAACATATTTTCAAAGGCATCGCTTTTGCAAAGGCATAACGCAGTATCTTGCGATGATTAAATGTGCGATGTGCGACGAAAAGAAGTAATAATTGATCCTCTATCGTGTTTTATTCCTTTAGAATTTCACGAGCAATAACTAGTTTTTGAATTTCCGATGTTCCTTCTCCAATTGTACACAGTTTAGAATCACGGTAAAACTTCTCTACTGGAAAATCTTTGGTATAACCATAACCACCAAAGATTTGTACCGCATCGGTCGCAACCTCCACACATATTTCAGAGGCATAGTACTTGGCCATTGCCGATTTCTTAGTTACTTTTTGCCCTTTATTTTTTAAATCTGCTGCTTGGAGTGTTAACAATTCAGCCGCTTCAATTTTGAGGGCCATGTCTGCTAGTTTAAAACTAATGGCCTGAAACTTGGCAATTGCCTGCCCAAATTGCTCACGTTCTTTAGCATATTTACGAGCAGCGTCATAAGCTCCCATTGCAATACCCACTGATAAAGCAGCAATTGAAATACGCCCACCATCTAACACTTTCATTGCTTGGATAAACCCTTCTCCTTCGTTTCCTAGCATACAGCTTTCATGTACTCGACAATTATCGAAGATTACCTCTGTGGTTTCGGAAGCTCGCATTCCCAATTTATTCTCCTTTTTTCCTGCTCGCACTCCTGGATTATCTTTTTCTACTACAAAAGTGGTCATTCCACGACTATCTCCTACTTCACCAGTCCGTACAATTACCACCATGATGTTCGAGGATTTACCATGTGTAATCCAACACTTCGTACCGTTTAGTACCCAGTGGTCTCCATCTTTTACCGCAGTGGTTTTCATATTTCCAGCATCCGAACCCGTATTCGGTTCTGTCAGTCCCCACGCGCCAATCCATTCACCAGTAGCTAGTTTGGGCAGCCATTTTTTCTTTTGTTCCTCATCACCAAATTGTAAGATATGTCCTGTACAAAGTGAGTTATGAGCCGCTACCGACAAACCAATAGAACTACACACCTTAGCCACTTCGGTAATAACGGTATAATACTCAAAATACCCTAAACCTGCCCCTCCATATTCTTCGGGTACGAGTACCCCCATCAAACCTAGTTTACCCATTTCGTGAAATAGGTCAACTGGAAACTCTTGTGATTCATCCCATTTCATTACATTAGGGCGAATATGCTTTTCTGCAAAGTCGCGTACCATATCGCGAATCATGATTTGATTTTCAGTTGGGTTTAGATCAAGACTAAAAGTATCAGCAACTTGCATATCTTTGGACTTATTTTAGAGATTATATATTTTGTATCAAACTAACAAAACTAACAGTCATTTGTTGATTTTGGACTGCAAAGATAATGATTATTCGCGAAACACATATTGTTCCAAAAGGGATTCATGCGATCCGCTTACAAGATTATGCCTATCAGGTATTTCAAAGCATTCCGACCAAAAAGGGAATGAAAAAGGCTATTAAGCGCGGCGAGATGAGGGTAAATGGCCAAGTAGCGGGAACGGGACATTGGGTACAAGCAGGACAGTGTATTGACTTGCTTGATTTGGAGCAGCACCCTCCTAAAGCTTATCCGCTTGATTTGGAAATTCTTTATCAAGATGATTACCTCGCTATTATCTACAAACCTGCTGGGATTGTGGTAAGTGGCAATCAATATCGTACTATTCAAAATGCGTTGGTTCACAACTTTAGCCCCTCTCCCCTAGTTGATGCGCTAAAGTGGGTGCGTCCTGTCCACCGCTTAGATGCTCCAACTAAGGGATTATTAGTAGTTGCTAAGACAGTAAGTGCGCTTAGTACGCTTGGGCAATTATTTGCACAAAGAAAGGTTCAAAAATACTACCATGCGGTTGTAATCGGTAAACTTCCTAGTTCTTCGGGACGTTTTACCCAAGCCATTGATGGTTTGACAGCTTTTACTGATTATGAGGTATTAGAAGTGATGCCCTCTATCAAAAATCAGTTTTTATCACTTGTACAGCTTTCTCCACATACAGGTCGAACCCATCAATTGCGGATTCACTTAGCACAGGCAGGTTGCCCTATCTTGGGTGACTCGCTTTATGGACAAGAGGGGATGATTTTAAAGGGGAAAGGCTTGTTTTTGGCTGCTGTTCGATTAAAATTCAGACACCCTATTACACAGCAAAATTTAGATATTAGTATTGAAACACCAAGAAAGTTTGGTGTGTTTATGAAACGGGAGGCAAGGAACCACAGCGAACATAAAGCATAATACCATTAATTAATTATGTCCAGACGTATAAAGGGACGGCAAATTATTTTATTAATTTTGTATATAAGTAAAGAGGAAAGAGCATAAATCACAAGTTGTTCTACTTAATTTTTAACCGTTACTAACATTCAAACAATTTTACATTGCAGACAACAATACATTACCAAAATACGCGGGAATTCGCACAGGAAATGGATCGCGTGGATCACTTAAAATCATTTCGCGATCGTTTTCACATTCCACTAACAGATGCGGGCAAGCCAAGTATTTATTTTTGTGGTAACTCACTAGGCTTACAGCCTAAAAATGTGCGTAGCCACATTGAAGAGGAGTTATTGGCTTGGGAGAAACTAGGGGTGGAAGGACATTTTGAAGGACGGTATCCGTGGTTTAAGTATCATCATTTCCTTAAAGATGCTACTGCTCAATTAGTGGGAGCGAAGCCTGATGAGGTGGTGGTGATGAATGGACTGACGGTTAACCTGCACCTAATGTTGACTAGCTTTTATCGACCAACTACCAAGCGTCGTAAAATCATTATTGAGGCCGATGCCTTCCCTTCAGATAAGTATGCTGTTGATAGTCATGCCCAATTACATGGCTTTACACCCGCTGATGCCATCGTAGAGCTTACGCCAAGAGCAGGAGAACATTGTTTGCGTACAGAAGATATTCTTGAAACAATTACTGAAATTGGCGATGAATTGACTTTGGTCATGTTGGGGACAGTTAATTATTATACGGGACAGTATTTTGATTTACAAGCAATTACAAAGGCGGCCCATGAGGTAGGTGCATTAGCAGGTTATGATTGCGCCCATGCAGTGGGTAACGTAGTGATGGAGTTGCATGACTGGGAAGTAGATTTTGCTGTTTGGTGTAGTTATAAATATTTGAATTCGGGGCCTGGTGGTGTGAGTGGTGTATTTGTACATGAGAAACATGGTAATAATCCCGAAATTCCACGTTTGGCGGGTTGGTGGGGTAATGATGAGGCAACACGTTTTGAAATGCCTCGTCAGTTTGTGCCGCAGCAGGGAGCAGCGGGCTGGCAGTTGAGCAATGCGCCTGTTTTGCCAATGGCAGCCCATAAGGCCTCGCTAGAAGTTTTTGCAGAAGCTGGCATGAAGGCACTTCGTAGAAAAGGCGACTTATTGACGGGCTATTTGGAATTTTTATTGGATGATTTGAACCAACAATGTGAAGTACCTGCCTTTCATGTAATTACGCCTAAAAGCTTGAAAGATCGTGGTTGTCAGTTATCTATTTTGACACAGGAGAAGAATGGGAAGGCGATTTTTGATTATATTTCGAAGCATGGTGTCGTGGCTGATTGGCGGAATCCTAATGTGATTCGGGTGGCTCCTGTGCCTTTGTATAATACTTTTGAAGAGGTGTTTGATTTTGCGCGATTATTGCAGGAAGCGATTGCATCGCGCAAGGGATAGTAGTGGTAGCTTGGCGAAGTGGACACTTTGTGAAGCTTCGACTAGCAGGGCTGACAGCGGAAGACACTGCTAGGCGGTTAGCTGAACTAGTGGCTACGAGACAACTACAAGCGGATAGCCCGACCCTACTTTTCGCTGGTGGTTTATGTGGTGACACATAAACCACCAGCGAAAAGTGGGGATGCGCCCAGAAAATAAAAAAACCATTAATCATAGGATCATGAAACGATTACTTTATACTTTATTATTTGCGTTTTTCATTGTTAATATAGCTCCAATGGGATGTAAGGCACAGGTTAAAAATTCGACGTATCGCTTGATGTTGAAGATGATGTATAAGAAAACAGTGCCTTTGATTGGGGTGAAGGATTTGCAAAAACAGCTTGGGAAGGCGTCAGATGTTGTATTATTGGATACGCGGGAAAAGCAGGAATTTGAGGTGAGCCACCTTCCTAATGCGAAGTGGGTGGGCTATGATGATTTTGGGAAAAAGCGCGTGGAAGGCATTGATAAGGATCAAGCGGTGGTGGTGTATTGTTCGGTGGGGTATCGAAGCGAGCGTATTGGGGAGCAGTTGCAGGAGATGGGTTACACGAATGTGCAAAATTTGGAAGGGGGTATGTTCGAATGGGTGAATCAAGATCAGGTGGTGGTAGATAAGACTGACCAGGAAACTAAGAAAGTACATGCTTATTCACGTACTTGGGGTTTGTGGATTGATAAGGGAAAGGCGGAGAAGGTATTTAAGAAAAAATAGGAGTCAGGAGGCTGGTTTTAGCTCCTTTAACCGCTGATTTGCGAGTTGAATATAGTCTTGATTGACATCGAACCCAATATAATTTCTTGCTGATTTTAGGGCAGCAATAGCTGTTTGTCCACTTCCCATAAACGGATCCAGAATGAGGTCGTTTTTAAAAGATAGTAGCTGAATGAGGCGATAAGGCAATTCTTCAGGAAAGGGAGCGGGATGTCCTATTTTCTTAGCAGAGACAGTGTTAAAATTCCAAATAGACTTTGTCCACTCCATAAATTGCGCTTTGGTAATGGTATTTTCTCGCTCTCCTTTTTTGCGTCCATAATCTCCTTTTGAAAATACTAGTATATATTCATGAACATCTCGTAGTGTTGGATTAGAAGCAGACTGCCAACTTCCCCAAGCGGTTGATACGCCTGCCCCTGCGGCTTTATTCCAAATAATTTCTCCCCGCATATTGAATCCAATTTTTAGCATCATTCGAGAAACATAATCGGATAGAGGGATATAAGGTTTTCTTCCAATATTGGCAATATTGATACATGCCCGTCCTCCATTTACCAATACGCGATAGGTTTCGGTAAACACATTTTCTAGGAGTTGTAAGTATTCCGTTAAGGATAGGTCATCGTCATAGGCTTTTGAGACATTGTAGGGAGGCGAGGTAATCATCAGATGTACAGTATTGTCAGGAAGTACACCCATATCTTCTGCCGATTGATGAACAATGGTATTGATTAATGCTTTAGGGCATTCATTTTCTTCTTTGGAGGGAGCAGCTTTTATTTTTACCTCTTCGTATAGTTTTGAGTTATAAAATTTTTCGGAATTATGATTTACGCGTCCGCTTGTTCCAAAGTCGCTGGTTTTAGTACCTTTTTTCATTGTTGATGATCGTTGAAATAATGATTAACTCCCCCCAATAATCCCCTTCAGTTCCTCTGAGATCGGATATAATTTTTCTGTTGGTAATAGTCGCTTTGCCTTTGCCCACTCTCCTTTCACACACAATTTATGGATTTTTTTCACCAAAGGTGTATAATCCTTAATCTC
>JAHDCM010000084.1:0-4729 GCA_020629895.1 Bacteroidota bacterium | reverse complement strand
ATGGTATCACGATCAAAATCGGCTCTAATTTGATATAAATTACTCACAACTTCTAGCTTTTATATCGTAACCTATATACGCATCAAAAAAGTTTCTATTGGCTATTATTAGTTACCCGACAAAGACATTCAACTAATCAAGTCTTATACCTGTTTTAGGAGAGTAATCGTTTTTTCACTATCTTAATGTATGAAATAAACACCATACCATTTGCTTGGATTAGCGATTCCACCATTTTTACACATCCAAGTCTTACTAAATCAATGGATAAAAGTATATTAGGGGTATTTGCTTTTGTATTCTTATGCCTCAGCCTCGTAGCCAATGTGTTTTTATTGAGATACTACCTCCAAACGACTGACAATATGGATAACTTACAATCCAATCAAACGGTCTTAAAGGAGGATTATCAAATTCAACTGCGCGACTTCAAGCGTTTGCAAGCTGCCTTTGAAGATATTCGCAAAGTCGGCACACGCACCATACCCCTGTCAGGAGAAGGCAGCGAATCGGTTGTCTTGTACACCCATCCTGATTTTAAGCACACCTATATAGATGCCAATCAACTTCCTTCTCCACCAGGAGGCAAGCAATATCATGCCTGGGCCTTAACTGCGGGCGAGTACCTTAGTTTAGGTACTTTCAACCATCAACCCGATAAAGATAATATCTTTCAGTTACGAAAATTTAAAGCTGCCGAAGCGGTTTTTATTACCCTTGAACCAGTAACAGGAAGCAAAGAACCCGACCTTAGTCAGACGATTATTCGTGGGGCTGTACGCTAGGTTTACTCTTCCCAATCGGCATCGTCTTCATATACCCAATCGGCAAACTTTAAGCCCCAAGTAATACCAAATTGGGAGAAACCTGTTGCACTTTGCCCTTTCACATCATAATTTAATGTCAGCATATAGCGATTAAACTGAATGCCTGTCATCAACGAAATACGATAAGGATGCTGGTTCACCTTGTAATGTACACCTGCAAAATAGCGGTCATCAAATGTTGCTATGACACCTGCATCTAGTCGCAAAGGACTATTGGCAAAAACAAATCGTTGTCCTCCCATACGTTGATTAAAAAACACATTGGGTTGTACTTTCAAACGCTCATCCCACAAGTCTAGCTCATACGAAAGCGAGGCATAAGCTTGGCGATAAAATACTTGATCAAATCCTGGTGATGCAAAAGTAAAACGCGGTTCATTACTATGTGTTAAGCCGACACCTGCTCGGAAGCCACTAAAGCGGAATAAGACCCCAAAATCCATATTGTATTTAAAAAATCGCTCGTTGATACTTATAATTGGTGTTGGATTAGGATTAAAAGGATTATTCCAATTGGAAGGTCGGCGCGAGTTATAATGTAATACACCTGTGTTAAATCCTACTCGTAACCCTCCACTCGTACCTATTTCAAATTCGTAAGCAAACAAAAAGCCCAACTTTAATAATCGTTCTGCATAATCATTATCATAGGTTTGATAGGTAGTGGTTAGTCCTACTCCACTGTTGGCATTTTCAATAAAGGTATGTGCGATCAGATTAAAGGAACTGGGGCGCATTTCTCGCTGTTTTCCCAAATTTGAAGACAGAGCCAACATAGGTTGGGAATAGTCACCCGTATAAGCCGGATTATACACCACTTGACTAAAGTAATATTGTGAAATATGTTCTAGTTGGTTATTATTAATCGCCGAAAATTGGGCGTTGACCTCTTCTTTCAGCCCTAGTATCAATAATGTACAGAGTAATATGGTTATCTTTTTCATTGGTATTTATTTTTCATTTTTACTTACCAAAGTTAGATAATTATTTATGATTTGGGCGTACCCTATATAGAAAAAGCGCAATCATTTGCCTCGCCCTTACAATGGGTACTAGCAAATGACTGCGCTTTTTCTATATAGGTCGGGCTTTCCGTTTGTAGTTGCCTCGTAGTCCACTTGTTTAGCCAACACTTCAGTGCGTCTTCGCTTCGTCGCTCAGCCACCCTTCAGTGGGCTTCACAAAGTGTCTACTTCGCCAAGCTATCACTACAATCCCTTACGCTAGACACGATGGAACGATAAACGTCAATCGTTCTATCGTCTCACGTAAATCGTTTACCGCCTTCGCTCCCAATCCTCTACATAGTCTATATCACTTAATGGCTCTAGCAGATACACACTAGCTGCCAGTTCTTCTATATCCTTTTGAGTATCCGAAAAAACAGATTCAGTACTCCACTGCTTATTGGTAAATACTTGAGGTTGAAATTGTCGCATTCCTATTAAGTAGTAGCCGCCATCTAAAGCGGGGCCAATGACAAAATCATGGTTTTCTAAGGCTGCAAACGCTGCTTCTAAATGTGCAGTGGTTAAATCAGCACAATCGCTACCAATGATACAAACCTTTTCGTAGCCTTCGGTAAATGCCCACCCAAAGGCGGCAGTCATTTTAGCTCCTAAGTCTCCTTTTATTTGTACTTTTTTGTGATAGGTGCTTGGCATCCACTCATCTTCTGCTACATATTGACTATAAAAAAGAAGTTTATCTACCTCATCGCTTAGGGCAGTACTAATAGTACGTGTATGTGCTAGTAATTGTTGGTATATGGCTAGTGCTTTATCGTCCCCTACCGATTTTGCCAACCGCGTCTTCACGGTTCCTTTGATAGGATTTTTGATAAAAATGAGGAGAGCTTGCATGATTTGAGTTTTAATAGTCCATATTATGCTGTTTCGCCTCCACAACTCGAACCCGCACCAGCGGTACAACCATAACAATGTTGGTTCAAGATAATACTGCGATTGGCAAGTGCCTCAAAGTCAAAATCGTTGATATGTTGTGAACTGCGGCTATCTACTTTTAGATCAAGCATTTGATTGAAATCGCAGTCGTAGATATAGCCATCCCAACCAATCGAGAGCGTATTACGGCACATTACTCCCTGAGCAGCGGAAGGATTAAAGGCATTGACTAATTTTTCCATGTATGCCTCATAATTACCACTTTCTATCAAGTAGTCGAGGAAGCGGCTAATGGGCATATTGGTGATAGCAAATAGGTTATTGAATACAATATCGTATTTACGTTTTAGTTGGCGTTTAAAGTCGGCTTCTAAGCCTGCTTGCCCTGCCGGCAGAAAAGCTCCAGAGGGGTTGTACACTAGGTGTAGATTTAGTAAACTATCTTCTTTACCATAGCCTACTTTATTAAGCATTTGTAGGGCTTTAATGGAAGCTTCAAAAACACCATCTCCACGTTGTTTGTCGGTACGCGAAGCACTGAAATGTGGTAAGGAGGAGATCACTTCTACTTGGTGAGCTGCTAGAAACTCGGGCAGGTCATTGTATTTTTTATTGGCAAGGATAATGGTCAAATTACAACGATCTATGATCTTTTTACCTAGTTGATGTAGTTCTTTCACAAACCACCGAAAATGAGGATTCATTTCGGGTGCGCCACCTGTTAAATCAACTATTGGGATATCGTATTTAGCAAGAATATCTAGGCATGTTTCAAGCGTTTCGCGGGTCATGATTTCTTTGCGGTCTGGCCCTGCATCTACATGACAATGTTGACAAACTTGGTTGCACATCTTTCCCATATTGATTTGGAAAATGTCAATGCCTGTTGGTTTGAGAGGAGCTAAACCTATATTTTTTAGTTTTTGTGCAAAAGGCTCAAAGCGGGCATCTACTAGCTCTTTCCCATTAAGTACTTTTAGTTGTACCATGCTATTGGATAGCTGGTGTCCTGTTCCTTTGAGTGATCTTTTGGACTTTTTTTGGTTGACCATAATTTACGATTGAACGTTTGAACGATTGCCGATTCACGTTTGAACGATTCACGTTTGAACGATTGACGGGATACGTTTATCGTTTAATCGTTCATCATTCAAACGCTATCACATACTAATTTCCTTGACCTTGTTCATCATTTGCACGCCATGTACTAGGGAGGCACCTCCTCGAATGGCAGCAGCTACGTGAATTGCTTCCATCATTTGTTCTTCATCGGCTCCTTTTTCGAGGCAATCAACCGAATAGGCGTCAATACAATAGGCGCATTGTATGGCATGAGCAACAGCTAGTGCGATGAGTGATTTTTCGCGTTGGCTCAAGGCACCTTCTTGAAAGACAGCACCATAGTATTCAAAAAACTTTTTTCCTAATTCTTCTTGAAACTCAGTTATTTTTCCGAACTTCTTTAAATCTTCTGGATTATAGTATGTTTTAGACATTGTTTATGTGTTTTTGGGAAGGGTGAAGGTAAAGGATGTATCCCTGTATGTTTGTCTTTTTACAGACTGTCCTGCAATCATCCTTCCAAGATACACAACTTGCAGGTGCTTTGTTCATAAGTCTCTTAAAAATTGTTGTATAAATGCGTCATTTACTTCCGACTTCCAACGACTTATTCCCTTTTGGGATTACCAATGATCCACACTATTTACTGACTGAATTGCTTTTCAAGGCGGCGAATGATCCGCAGTTGATGCCTTTTGAAATTGCCGACTTGTTGGCATTAGAGGGAGAAGGTTTTTATCTATCTAATTCGATTGGGTCGGTTCGGTTGAGTGCTTTAGAGGAGGTGCCTCTTCATCTACAAAGCGAGTTGCCCCCTATTACAGATTGGGAGCAGGCAGATTGGTGGTTGGTGTTTCGAGAAGATGAAGCAGGTAAGCTGGTGCAGCTATTGGTGGAGGGAGCAGAATTGAGGAGTTTATTTAGTGCTGTGGTGGG
>JAHDCM010000083.1 GCA_020629895.1 Bacteroidota bacterium | reverse complement strand
GTCAACTATGTCCAACCTTCAAACACTTCGCGAACTCGTCAACATCGACTCTCCTACTGGCTTTACCCACCACGCTTGTCGATACATCTACGATCTACTAAAAAGCTACGGCTGGCAACCCGAATTTACCAACAAAGGAGCCGTAAAGTGCCTATTGGGAGAAACACCCAAAGCAGCCCTATCTGCTCATGTAGACACACTAGGGGCAATTGTTACTAAAATAAAAGACAATGGCACCCTTGCCTTCTCTCGTTTAGGCTACCCACTTCTCAACAGCTTCGAAGGCGAATACTGCCGCATCTATACGCTTGATGACCGCATTTATACAGGCACCCTACTACTCAACAATCCTTCAGTACACGCCAATCGCCAATCAGAAAAAAAAGAGCGCAGTATTAATAATATGCATATCCGCATTGACGAAGAAGTACACACCACCCAAGCAACTGCCGATTTAGGTATCCGCATCGGTGACATTATTTGTTTTGACCCACGTTACCAAGAACTAGAAAGCGGCTATATCAAATCGCGCTTCATGGATAATAAAGCGGGATGTTTTGTATTATTTGAAGTCGCCCGTCGCCTAGCCGAACAAGGCAAATCTGCTCCCGTAGAGCTATTTTTTTCTAATTATGAGGAAGTAGGACATGGGGGAGCTAGTGGTTATTCGGATAGTATCGAAGAATTATTAGCCATTGATATGGGCGTGATTGGCGATGCTTGTAGCGGACTCGAAACACATTGTTCTATTTGTGCCAAAGACTCTGCGGGTCCTTATGATTATTTATTTCGCAAAAAACTAGTCCAACTAGCCGAAGCTAACAGCATCCCTTATCGCCTTGATGTCTATCCTTTTTACAGTTCAGATGGTAGCAGCGCATTAGAGGCAGGAAATGATTTTCGAGTCGGTTTAATTGGCCCTGGGGTAGCTGCCTCTCATGGAATGGAACGCACGCATGCACAAGGTATAGAAGCAACGATTCAGTTGTGCTTGGCTTATATCAGAGATCGTTTCGCTGAGAAACCATAACTCGCACCTGACCTAGCGACCTAAAAACTCCCCTCATTCCCCTAATATCCCCTATTATTTCGTACCTTTGCCCCTCATTTTTAATAGATATGAACCACTTTCTATTAAAAACCATTATGTAATTGGTGTTTTAGTAAAAACACCCATACTGTTTCTCACTAAATATGATCAACATATCACCATCACATCGCATTTTTTGCCACCAGAAACAGTATATCCCGTTAAATTATAGGGCTGATGAGTAATGATAATAATAGTAGTATGTTAACAGGGCTATTGCTGATGGCCGTGTTATTTATGGTGTACAGCTATATGCTGCAACCTCCCCCAGATCAAGCAAATTCTCAAGCAACAAGCACTTCGCAAACGAACACTCCTAGTATTAATCCTGATGGAAGTGTGGCGACTAATGCCACAGATGCCAGTACCAAACAACAGGTACCTGGTTTATTTCAGCAAGATGGAGCTACGGAAGAGTTTGTTGATATTGAAAATGAGAAAGTAAAAATCACCCTTAGCTCTAAGGGTGGACGCGTTTATAAAGTACAGGTAAAAGACTATGTTACTTATGATAAACGACCACTCATTTTAATGGATGGAGACCAAAATCGTTTTAATTACGAGTTTTTCCTCAACAATTACGCAGTTTCTACACAAGACTACGTTTTTAAGATAGCAGATAAAACCCCAACCTCTGTTACCTTTCGACTTTACCAAGACGATCAAAGCTATATTGAGCAGGTGTATAATCTAAAAGAGGCGACCGATTACCGTATGGATTACGACCTCAACCTTGTTGGCTTTGAGGATGGAATGCTAGATGAAAGCACCATTGCACTAGACTGGAAAACGGACTTGATCAAACAAGAAAAATCACTTAAATCAGAGCGTTATACAACAGGGGTGTATTATAAGGAAACCGAAACAAAACCAACTTACCTTTCGGAATCTGCCGACGATCAAGAAGAAGTAGAACGCTTAGATTGGGTAGCCTTTAAACAACAGTTTTTTAATACGACCCTACTTGCCAAAAACAACTTTAAACGCGGTGATCTAAGGATAGAACAACCTACTAATCCTGCTGATACAACTTTAGAAAAAGCAAGTGCGAAGCTATTATTAGTGTATGAACGCTCGGCAAACTTTGGTTTTCCTATGCAATTTTACTTTGGACCTAACCACTACTCTACACTTAAAAGCTATGGGAATGGAATGGAAAAAATGGTACCGCTAGGATGGGGTATTTTTGGCTGGGTAAACAAGTGGATGATTATTCCTTTATTTAACTTCTTTAGTAAATACATTGGTAACTACGGAATTATTATTCTCTTAATTACACTCATCATTAAGGGCATGTTATTTCCACTTACCCGCAAATCGTATATGTCATTTGCAAAAATGAATGTGTTGAAACCAGAAATTGAAGCATTGAAGGAAAAGTATGGGAACGACCCACAACGTCTTCAAAGTGAGCAAATGAAATTGTATGGTAGTGCAGGCGTAAATCCGCTTGGAGGCTGCTTACCTTATTTATTCCAAATGCCGATATTATTTGCCATGTATCGCTTTTTCCCCGCCTCTATTGAGCTACGACAACAACCTTTTTTATGGGCAGATGACCTCTCTTCCTACGATTCGATTTTAAACCTACCTTTCAATATTCCACTATATGGCGACCATGTGAGTCTTTTTTGTTTACTTTCTGCGGCTAGTAGTTTAATCTATATGCGTATGAACCAGTCTATGACACCGCAGACTGGTAATAACGAACTGGCCAAGCAGATGCAGGTGATTCAATACTTTATGCCTGTGATGCTATTGTTCATCTTCAATAGCTTCTCAGCAGGTTTGACCTTCTATTTCTTCTTGTCGAATATTATTAGTTTCACCCAACAATATGTCATTAAGAAATTCTTTATTAATGAAGATAAAATTCGCCAAGAGTTGATGAATAACAAGAAAAAGCCACGCAAACAATCCAAGTTTCAGGCTCGCTTAGAAAAAATGATGCGCGAACAACAGGATCTACAACGCCAACGCGAACAAGGAGGGGGAAGCGGAAGAGGTGCCATGAATGGCGAAGCTGACACCAAAACACGCGGTAGTAATTTTACGCCTAAAAAGAAGAAGAAAAAACCGAGGCGGAAGTAAGTGATGAAACAATTGACGATAAATGATGGAACGATTGACGATGAACGTAGAGGCGCAAGATTTTGCGCCTCGCGCCAGAACGTAACACGTTTAATCGTGAATCGTTCAAACGTTTGCCGCGTGAGGGATAGTAGCGGTAGCTTGGCGAAACAAGCTGCTTGATGCGCCTTTTGCTGGCAGGGCTGACGAAGGAAGACACTGCCAGCAATGTAGGCGAATAGCTGCTTGTGAGGCAACTACAAGCGGATAGCCCGACCTTTTTTACCAATCAAGCTGTTAGGTTTGCTTGTAAAAGGGCAAGCACGGGGCATTGCACCTACCAAACCTAACAGGTTTCGATTGGTAAAAAAGGACACGCCCAAAAAATAATTAATTAAAAATAGAAAAACATGCATTTTTTTATTTATCTTGCAGTTTGAGATATTGTAAGTGTATCTCTACCTAAAACACAACCTACCTTTTATTGTAGCCTTTTCCAATTCATTCTAAGCCCATATACCAACCCATAAATCAAATTTGTCTACAATTTATTAGATTGTATGTATTCTGACAGGCTGAATACATATAAAAACACAATCTTTCATTATCTTTGAATGTAGTTTATTGAAGAAGAATAGTTGACATAACTTCATAGCATTAGCTATCACTTGTATCAGCTATACCTCTTTCACTATTAAGTTTTTTTGTAGCTTTGTTTACCTGTATAGCATCCCAAACACTGATATATTACGCATTACACGTTTCTAATATAATGGAGAGGTAGCCATATAATACTGCTATTAGATATAGCCCTCCAACCATTTTATTGGATTTTCTTCCTTAGTCAATTACATGGAATTCTTTACAATGTGTAATATCATTTACTATTTTGGCATATTGGCACCTAACTCACCACTTGCTGAATAGTGATCAACCAACAACTGTTGCTCTCTTGTGTCATGATTATTAGAATTACGATAAAACCTATTTTCACTAACCTTCTTAAAAAAAATCATTTTATGAAAAAGTATTTACTTTTGCTGCTAATGGTTACAGTTGGTACTGGTTTGTATGCACAGCAAGCTAGACAGCTTAAAAATTATGCACCAAAAAAAGTTACCACTGTTGAACCAGCACAACAAATGCCTATGTCGGCATTTAATGGTACAGAGGTAACCAATCGCCCTTACAAGGCGACTCCATTTACTGCTAAAGCTGCAGGTGTAAAGGTGGGAGAAACCAAATATGATCTTCAAACGAATAGCTCTTGTCAGCGACGCGTAGTACAAGATGCAGATGGTACTTCTCACGTTATTTGGACAATGGCTCGTAAGGCCGATTTTTCTGATCGTGGTACAGGTTATAATACTGTTGCTGCCGATGGAACCGTAGGTAATATTCCTACGCAACGTTTTGATGTAGACCGTACTGGATGGCCAGATATTTCTATTTTAGAAAGTGGTCGTTTGGTATCTATGGCTCACTTTTCTGGAGCTTCTGACCCTAACAACGAAGGCTTACAGTTTTCTTACAAAGATCCAGGAGATGATGATTGGACTTCTGCAAGAATTGGTCATGGTTTAGGTAGTAATACATGGGTGCGTACTGCTGCTGCTGGTACTACGGTGTATGCTATTTGTTCACAGTTTGGCGCACAAGCATGTGATGTTTCTGGTGGTCTTCAGTTTTTCCGTTCTTCGGATGAAGGAGCAACTTGGGATCTTCAAGGTGTTTGTGTTGATTTTATGGATGAGGAGACAGTACCTGACTTAGGTGGTGACATTTATGCGATTGATGCGCGTGGTGACAAAGTTGCTTTTGTAACAGGTGCTTCTCAAGCGGTATTATTTACGTCTGAAGACCGTGGTGAAACATGGACTTTTAAGCGTTTGAATGAAATGGAAAACCCATTTTGGTCAGGTGCCGAGGGCGAGTCATTAGATTATACGGTTGTTTCTGATGGTTCTTACAGCTTAGTTATTGATAATAATGGTGTTGTACACGTATGGTATGGTCGTGAATTGATTTTGGATGATGATCCTGCTGCTGGCTGGAGTTATTTCCCAGGTAATACTGCTATTATGTATTGGAACAGCTCTTGGGCGGACGATGTACAGCCAAAAGCATTGGGTAAAACAGTACGTCAAGATGCTGATGGAGATAGTATTTTCTTCTTTGACCTCCAAGTATATGAAGCGCGTGCTTACTTTAGTGCATTGGTTTCTATGCCAAGTGGTGGTGTTGATGCAGATGGTAACTTATACTTAGCTTTCCGTTCAATAGTTGAAGGTCAGTTCGATGCTAATGACCAATACTTGAGTGAGGTGATGATGGTTAAATCTACCGATGGTGGAAGTAGCTGGGTAGGTCCTATCAATGTTTCTAATAGTGCCGAAACAGAAGATGTATTCCCTTCTATTCCTGCTCGTATTCAAGGAGATAAAATTCCTGTGGTTTATTTATCAGATATGTTGGCTAGTACCAACTTACAAGGTGCAGACTTAGGTTTTGATCACGATGTAGTGGATAATGAGGTGATGTTTGTAGAAGTAGGCGTAGACGAAATTGTTGATCCAGAAAATCCAGCGATTACGGCTCCACAATTATTAGCTGCTGCTTTTACAACAGCCATTCAAGGTTGTGCTTATAGTGATCCTATTGTATTTGCAATTGACTATCCAGATGGCGAATTAGAGCCAGAGTTGGGTGGAGAAGTATTTGACAACTTAGATAATGTTGGTGGTTGTTTTGACCTTATCATTTCTGTAACAGATAGTGATGGACTTGTAGAATCAAATGAGTTTACAGCAGAAGATGAACTTTGTGTAAATATCATTGCTGATGAGCAAAACCCATTTATTATCTTGAATCCTTATGAAATTTTAGATACTGATTCTGGTACCTTCATTTTCTCTGATCCGTTATTTGAAGATATTGATGTTGTTCAAGGTGCTGAATGGACACCACTAGGTGCTGATATTTTTGATGATGCAGCAGTATTTGGTTGTGAGCCTACCCTTACTTTTGTTGGTGAAGTAGATACCAATACTCCTGGAGCTTATGAAATTTGTTATGAAGGGGTTGACTTTGCTGATAAGCCTGCTGAGCCTGTTTGTCGTACTATCAATGTTGTTCCTGCTGATGTACTCGCTCCTGAACTTTTCCTTTTTGATTTAGAAGGAAATGAAATGGCAAGTGGTGATACCTTGTTCTTTGAGGCTTCACAAGAATTGTGGGAAGATCCAGGATACCAAGCATTTGACCGTGTAGACCTGAACTTAACTGACTCAGTAAGCATTGGTGGAGATGCAGTAGATTTATTAGCATTTGGTACGTATGTAGTAGAATATACAGTTGCGGATGCTGCTGGAAACTCAGCTAGTGCTACTCGTGTTGTGGTTGTTGCTGACAACAAGGCTCCAAGCCTCAGTATTCCTGGTAGTAAAGTAGATGCATGGTTATGCTCTCAAGAATTCACCTTCCCTAATACCACTGCTTTTGATGAGGTAGATGGAGAATTAACAGATCAATTGACACTAGTAATCGAAATGGCTTGCGAACAAGCTGATGGTTCTATCTGTCGAGTGGCTATTGACGAAGTACCTGCTAATGTACAAGGTACTATGTTCTTAACTTATACTGTTTCTGATGCGAGTGGTAACGAAGCTAGTGACTATAAAGAGTATCGCTTATATGACACTGGTGGAGCTTGTCCTCAATGGTGTGAAACAGAAGAAGCAGTGGCTGCACAAGAACAAGTATGTATAACAGGTATCGCTGATGACTTGTTAGATAGCCAAATCAAATTATATCCAAACCCAACTACTGGTATCTTCAATGTTGAATTGATGGATGTAGCTGGTAATGTACAGGTTGATGTTTTTGATGCTGCTGGTAAGCGTGTAGCTAACGAAATGGCTACTAATCCTCGTTCTATCCAGTTAGACATTACAGAAAACCCAGTTGGTATTTACATGATTAAAGTAACTACTGATGAAGGTACTGCCATAAGAAAAGTAATCTTAGATAAGTAAGATACTTTCAGCATGTACAAACAAATAATCTAATTATTTTTTTTGTAAATTTAACCTCCTTCTTATCCTAAGAAGGAGGTTTTTTTTGTTTTCTCTTCATAAGCTACTATGAAAAAAATACATTTAAATTAGTAGTTTACTAGAAATAAACGTTAGTTTTGTATGCTCTTTTTTCCATAAGTAAAGAGAAAAGAAGCCCCTCCTCCCTCTAACACTTTTCTGATGTGTTCTGTAATATAGGCTTCAATCTAGCCTACTATTTTTATTTGCAATTAAGCCATATTTATTAACCTACTTTAATACAATTACTATGAAAAAGTATGTATTATCGGCACTATTACTATGTATTGGTGTAAGATTGTATGCACAGCAAGAACGACAGACACAAGTCCCTTTCACTAAAAACCAAATTGCTACAACTAAAGTCGCTACTTCCATTGATGACCATCTTACTGAAAGCCCCACAAGTACCACTCAAATTAACAAAACCAATTCTTTTCTTTCACCCTCATCAACTAGTATCAAAGTCGGCGAAACCACCTATGACTTACAATCAAATGCATCCGTACAACGACGTATCGTTCAAGATAGCATAGGTACTAATCATATTGTTTGGACGATGTCTCATCAAAATGACTGGACAGATCGAGGTACCGGATATAATACAGTTACCAATCAAGGGGTTGTTGGGGATATGCCTAGTTCGCGAATTGATATGGATCGAACTGGATGGCCAGAAATAGCTAGACTAAAAAGTGGACGTTTAGTAACTATCAGTCACTTTATGAATACCAATAATCCGAATAATGAGGGTTTGCAAGTCTTATATAAAGACCCCAAAGATACCGAATGGACTTCAAAAGTATTAGAGACTGATGAGGATGTAACATGGGTCAAAATGGCCTCAGTTGACAATACAATACATTTAATCTACTCGCGCTTGACTTTTGATTCAACTTGTGGAATACGTTATGGCATTATATATTCTCGCTCTTCTGATGGAGGTGAAACATGGGATATACATGAAGAATGCATTGACATATTGAATAGTAATAATGTAGGATTATTAGAAGGAGAAGCATACGCCTTAGATGCACAGGGCGATTTGGTTGCCTTTGTTATTGGTGCTTACCAAGCTACCTTATTCTACTCCGAAGATAAAGGGAAAACCTGGCAATGGAAACGAATTAATAAACTGTCCTCCCCTTTTTATACAGGTTCTACTACGGGTTTACCATTAGAACATTCCCTCGTCCCAGATGAAAATTTCAGTCTAATTATTGATGAAAATAAGACCATTCATGTTTGGTATGGAAGTCGTCTCATTTATAATGATGGTTTTAATCACTTTCATTATCCTGATCACAACGCTATTGTTTACTGGAATAATAGTTGGGATGAAAACAAACCTCCACAAGTAATTGGTAAAACAGTACGCCAAGATGGTGATGGCGACAAAGTATTCCATTTCGACTTCAGACAATATGGATTCAATAGGTATAGAAGAGCAGGACTTGTTACAATGCCTTCAGCAGGAGTAGATAAAAATGGACATCTTTATGTGGCTTACCGCTCTATTGTAGAAAACAATTTTGACCCTTACAATCAATATCTAAGTGATATTTTCTTGATTAAATCAACAGATGGAGGAGCTACTTGGCAAGGCCCCTTAAATATTACCAATACTACCGATAAGGAAGAAGCTTACCCCTCTATTCCTGCCCGAATTCATACAGATAAAATCCCCATCGTTTATCAATCCGATAAATATGCTGGTAATACTTATTTTGGCGATCTATTTGGATATACACATCCTGTAACAGACAATACCATTTATTTAAGTCAAATTGATCCCACTACGATCACCAACCCTTCCTCGCCAACCGATACTCGTCCTCAAATGGTAGTAAACATTCCTGAAAAAATAATAAAAGGATGTCATGATAATCGAATCAATGTACTTACGCTAGATTATCCTGATGGAGAAGTAGACTATAATATTGAAACCGATTTATTTGATCATTTAGACCAAGTAGATACCTGTTTTGACGTAACTATATCAGTAGAAGATAGTAATGGAAATGTAGTCGAAGAAATATTTGGTAGCCAAACTGGACCTAATAATGAAGATGAGTGTGTTACTATTATAGAAGATCAAAGCCCGCCTTTCATCTCTCTAATACCTAATTGGGTTTTACTAAGAGATAGTGGTTTTACAATTATGGATGAGAAGTCTGACTATCACAACATTGATGTCATCAAGGGTACTGATTGGCAACCTTTAGGAGCAGATATATTTGATGACTCCCAGATATGGGGCTGTGAACCAACGCTCACTATCAATAACCCAGTCAATACGAATATAGTTGGCACTTATCAAGTATGCTACAATGGTTATGATATTGCCAATCATCCTGCCGAACAAGTTTGTCGAATAATTAATGTTATAGAGGCAGATACAGAACCTCCCATCATTACTATAAGGGGTTTAAATAATGACACTATTGCTAGTGGAGATACTATATTTTATGATTTAAATGCCACTTCATACAGCGATCTAGGCTTTAGAGCATTTGATCGTGTAGATCATAATAATATCTATAAAACAACAAAACGAGCACCTTTCGACATAAAGATAGAAGGTGCTTACATTGACACATTTTGGACATCTGATCAATCAGGAAATGCAGCAATAGCCACTAAAGTACGTTATGTAAGAGATCCTACTCCACCAACCATAAATATTCCAGGTGATAGTTTAGAAACCTGGATATGTTCTAAAAATCTGACTCTTCCAGATGTAACTGCTTTAGATGTATCAAATGAAAACTTAACAGATCAACTAACATTGGTAATGGAGTTAGCTTGCACATTAGATGATGGTAGCACTTGTCGAATTGAAATAGATGAAATTCCTTCTAATGTACAGGGAGAGCTATTATTAACTTACACCGTTATTGATAAACGTGGCAATAAAGCTTCGAAAACAAAAACATATCAGCTTTATGACGATACCAGTAACTGCCCTCAATGGTGTGAAACAGCAGAAGGGATCGCAGCATTAACAAGTCAGGCATGTTGGTATGTTGGTAACCAAGAAGATTTGCTCCATCAGCAAATCATGCTTTATCCAAACCCTACAACAGGCTATATATCCTTAGATTTAAAGCATACAAATCTCCCCTTTACCATAGATATTTTTGACGCTAAAGGTCGTCATATCTATCAGCAAAAAACAGATTCTACCGATACTATTCTATTAGATATTACAGATCAAACACCAGGTATCTATTTAGTAAAAATTACAACAGATAAAGGTAGTACAACAAAAAAAGTCATCCTAAATCACTAAGAGGCTGTCTTGATTTTACAATCA
>JAHDCM010000082.1:5798-10656 GCA_020629895.1 Bacteroidota bacterium | reverse complement strand
CTCCTTGCTTCACAAGCAGCCTCCTCACGCCCCATTCCGCCTCTATCCCTCACGCAGTGAATCGTGCGACGAAAGCCACATTACCCTTTCAAGAGCCTACATACAGACAAAAAAAGCAGCTTTTCCTGCTCCAATTCTAAAATTAAGACGGTCTCCAAAAAAATCTTGTATTTTTGTGCTGTACCTTGACTAATGAATATAGTATGTCAAAAAAGAAACAACGCGCAGAAAAAGCAAGTAATCGTTCTACCCGAAGGAAGGAAGCGAATTCGAATAAAGTAGAACAAGGGCCTTCGTCGTGGTTGCTAGTGGGCGGTATTTTGCTATTGACCTTTATTGCATTCCTCCCCTCTTTAAGTAATGACTTCATCAATTGGGACGATGGTGTATATATTTTATCAAATGAGACCACGCAGTGGAAAAGTGAGACCCCCTTGAAGGAAATGTTTACACAACCAATTGTAGAAGGAGATAATTATTTACCATTGACTTGGCTATCTTTTGGTATTGACTACATGATAGGCGGCTTGAAAGCGGCTCCTTACCATCGTACCAACCTCCTTTTACACTTATTGAATACCTTTCTGGTGTTTTTATTTTGCTATCGTCTAACTGCCAAAAATTGGATCATTGCAGGCATCACCAGTCTTTTATTTGGCATACATCCAATGCATGTCGAATCAGTAGCTTGGATTGCAGAACGGAAAGATGTATTATACACCTTCTTTTTTATGGGAGGGATGTTGACCTATCTGCGTTACAGAGCTACTGAGCAGGCAACTTGGTTGGTGGCTACCTTTGTATTGGGTTTGGCGTCTTTATTGTCAAAACCTGCAGCAGTCGTTTTTCCCATTGCCTTATGGCTGATAGATTTATATCAAGGACGAAAGTGGGAAGCACGGATGTTTGTAGAAAAAATACCTTTTTTGGTATTATCAGTAGTAATCGGTATCACAACGATCAAAATTCAATCAGCATCAGCTATTAGCACACCTGATGCTTATAGCTTGGGGCAGCGTATTTCCTTTGCTGGTTATGGGTTTATGATGTATCTCGCAAAACTATTTGTACCCATTAATTTAAGTGCTTTATACCCCTACCCCGTAAAAAATAGTACCGAGGCTTTGCCACTTATTTTTAAAGTAGCCCCACTGTTGGCCCTTATTATTTCAGGGGCTTTTGCTTGGTGGATGCGTACTTCCAAAGCCATATTATTTGGGTTTTTGTTTTTTGTACTGAACTTGGTTTTGGTCTTGCAGTTACTCCCAGTAGGTAATGCAGTCATGGCAGATCGTTATGCTTATTTAGCGTATGTAGGAATTTGTTTCGCGTTAGCTTCTGTACTTGCCAAGTTATATGAAGAACGCCCTTCATTACGCTTGATTTTATTAGCTGGCGTAGGTGCTTTTTGTTTATTAATGACTGGTATGACTTATCAACGTTGTGGAGTATGGAAAAACAGTGGCACCTTATGGTCAGATGTCATAGAGAAATACCCCGAAAGCAGCATCGCTTACTTTAAAAGAGGCGAATATCACAGTGAAAAAAATAAACCACAGCAAGCCTTTAAAGATTATAGTAGTTCGATTAAATACAACCCTAACGATGCCAAAGCCCTGACCAATCGCGGAATCCTCTATTTCGGACAGCAAAAGTATGAGGATGCATTAAAAGATTATGATCGAGCAGTAGCCGCTGATCCTAGCTTGTTTAATGCTTGGTTGAATCGAGGACGTTTATATTATCAACAACGAGATTTTGATAATGCGCTGACTGATTATAACAAAGCTATTGAGCTAAATAACGAGTCACATATTGCCTATAACAATCGGGCAATCATTTATCATGAAAAAGGAGAACTAGAGAAGGCAAAAGAAAACTATGATAAGGCACTTGCTTTATCTCCCAATTATGAGTCGGCAAAGAAGAATCGAGCTATTTTGATGAAGCAAATGGGGCAGTAATATGAAGATTAGTGAAAATAAGTACATCGGCCTTTTAATGTTGGTGATCGTGGGGCTTTGTGGGCTTATTTATCACGATTTCCTCTTCTTTAAAAAGCTTTTTTTATTTACAGATATAGGTAGTGATACCATCAATGCCTTTTATCCACAATTGGTGCATACAGCCAACTACCTCCGAGAAACAGGCATCCCGCAATGGTCTTTTCATCATGGGTTAGGACAAAATATTCTTCCCGCAGGCACCGACAACCCCCTTAACTTTCTTTACTATTTGCTAGGAGAAAATTATCTCGCTTACGCGCTTCCCTATCTCGAATGTTTTAAGATTCTACTAGGCGGATGTTGTTTTTTTTGGTATCTCAAGCTAATGTCCTTGAGTGATTATGCAGCTAGTATTGGAGCGTTATTATTGGCTTTTTCGGGCTATATGATTGTGGGTGGCACTTGGTATGGGCATTCTACCACCTTAGTTTACACCGTTATTTTACTCCTCGCCTTTGAAAAACTCTATCAAAAAGGTTCTTTTTGGCTCTTTCCAATTAGCATTTTTTTATTAGGAGGTACTTCTTGGTATTTTTCATTAGTATTTATCACTATTTACGCCCTATTTCGGTTCTTTTCAGAAACACAAACATCCTATAAGCGATTAGTTCGTTTATTGTTAACAATGGCTGGTCTTAGCCTATTGGGCATTGCCTTTAGTGGCCCTGCCGTTACCTCCATTTTAGAACGTATTATCTCTAGTCCACGAGGAATGGGTGGTAATGTCTCTCGTTTCCAAGAATTATATTCGATGCCTTTATTCGGACTCGAAGACGGGTTACATTATATTACGCTGTTTATGCGTTCTATTGGCAATGATGTACTAGGCAATGGTAGTGCCTTTAGAGGTTGGGGCAATTATTTGGAAGCTCCTTTATTTTATTGTGGTTTATTATCGCTCCTTTTAACACCCCAGTTACTTACAATGCTAAAAGGAAGAAAACGAATCGTCTATTCGGTTTATCTTTTATTTTGGGTATGTCTACTTATTTTCCCCTTCTTTCGATATGCCTTTTACCTATTTGCGGGCGACTATTATAAATCAGCACTCTCCTTGTTTATTCCGCTTACCTTCCTCCTTTTCAGCAGCTATGTCCTTCATTTACTACATACCCAACAACGGAAATTGCAACTTCCATTATTCGGGATAACCTGCTTGTTGCTGATAGTATTTATATGGTATCCTTATTTTCCTGAAAAAAACCCAATGGTTTCTTTTTGGCAATGGTGGGCAACAGGCTTTTTAATCACTTATAGTATCTGTTTAATATTATGGCATTTCAACATACTACTTCCTATACTTCGCTTGTTACTTCCTTGTATAATAGTGCTTGAATTAGCCTCTATCAACTATTACACAATCAACGAACGAGAAGCAGTAGAAGCAAACAAATTCAATAGTAAAATAGGTTATAACGATTATACGATTGATGCCATTGACTACCTGCATACACAAGATATTTCCTTTTTTAGAGTTAGTAAAGATTACTCTTCAGGTTTGGCAAAGCATCGTAGTGTAAACGATCCACGCATTCAAAATTACTATGGCACAACGTCCTACTCCTCCTTCAATCAGCCATATTATACCGACTTTTTAAGATATATGGGGGTCATTAAAGCAGGAAAAGAGGATCAAACTCGTTGGATTACAGGTTTACAAAAACGCCCCTTGTTAGAAGCTTTGACAAGTGTTCGTTATCACCTTGCTAAACGTACTCCTCCTGACAAAGCACAACGACTTTTAGGACAACAACAACTTCAACAATTTGGAGATGTGAAATTATACCGCAATCGTTATGTACAGCCACTTGGTTTTTGCTATGATCACTATATTTTACAAAGTCAATTCGAAAAACTCTCCTCTCAACAGAAGGACTTTGCCCTTTTAAAAGCAATTATTGTTTCAGATAGTACTGCTCTTCGTTACCGAGAGTTAAAGCAACTACATCCTAATGAAATGGAGCTTGAAATGAATGATGAACGGTGGGAAAATTATTATCACGCGCCTCAATCCTTATCTATTACTTCACATGGACAGAATTATATCAAAGGTAGTTTGAACTTAGCACAAAGTAGTTACCTATTTTTTAGTATTCCTTATGATAGAGGCTGGCAATTGCTCATTAATGAACAAGCTAAAACACTTGATTTAGCGAATGTTGGGTTTATGGGAACCCTCATTAAAAAAGGAGAATATGATATTGTTTTAGAATATCGCTCCCCTTTTATTCGCGTCGGCATCGGCATTGCTATTGCTGCCTTTATGCTGTATTTTTTATTATTATTCCGATACGGAAAATGGGAATGAGTGATTGTAACAATCATTCATTCCCCATGCACACATCTTTTTATTACTCACTAATCAACTCTTCTGCATTCTGTACCCCTCTTCCAACACTGTTATAATAAAAACCTAGCTTTTTCATCTGGTCGAGTTTATACAGGTTACGCCCATCAAAAATCACCTTATTCTTCATTCGTTTATCCATTTCTGCAAAATCAGGGGTACGGAAAACATTCCACTCAGTGACAATTAATAACACATCTACTTCGTCTAATGCATCATAAGGATCAGTTGTAAAATTCACTTGCTCCCCATAAATCGCCTTCACATTATCCATTGCCTCTGGATCATAAGCACTTACCTTTGCCCCACTTGCCAGCATTTCGCGAATAATATCTACCGCAGGAGCCTCACGAATATCATCTGTATTGGGTTTAAATGCCAATCCCCAAACTCCTACTTTCAACCCTTCTAATTGATTGTTAAAGTATTCCTTTACCTTATTTACAAAGTGAATTCGCTGATTTTTATTCACATCTATCACCGAATCTAGGATATTAAAATTGTA
>JAHDCM010000082.1:0-5698 GCA_020629895.1 Bacteroidota bacterium | reverse complement strand
TTCAAAAAGTCATCTACGGCAACTCCTTCCCGCAAAAACTCAGGATTAGACACCACGTCAAACTCTAAATTAGTATTTTTACAAATCGCATTATATACTTTTTCTGCTGTACCAACTGGCACCGTACTTTTGTTTACTACAATTTTATAATCCTTAATTAAAAAGCCTAGTTTGTTAGCCACATCTAATACATACGACAAATCAGCCGACCCATCTTCACCAGGAGGTGTAGGCAAAGCCAAGAAGATAATCTCTCCATGATCAACAGCACTTTCTAGGTCTGTGGTAAACTCAATTCGTCCTTGCTTTAAGTTTCTTTCCAACAAAAGCTCTAAACCAGGCTCATAAATAGGTGGTTTCCCTTTTTTAAAAGCATCTACTTTCTTCTGATCAATATCTACACATACAACATGATTACCTGTTTCTGCAAAACAAGTTCCGGTTACTGATCCTACATATCCGGTTCCGATAACTGTAATATTCATAAAATAAGTGGTTTTAGGAGAGAATGATAGCTTTTATGTTCCTCCTGTTATTATAAATTAATTCAAAATTTTTCTTACATCTGATAAGTTGAGAAATAGATAAGGGAGATAAGAAATAGAAGTGGAAAAAGCAGCTCCCTCTGCTCCATACTTAGGAATTAACAAATAATTGAGTACAATATTGAGTACCAATGAAAACTGCAGATTAATAGCTCGCTTTCGTGCCATTCCCTGATAATCTAATAATTGATTCAGAAATACGATAAAGGAAAAAACCAGCACATAAACCGTTAGTATTTGTAATGGCAACACCGAACCTTCAAAATCATCCCCTAATAGTAACAAAATAAAAAAACGAGAAAGTAGTATAATACCCGCTGCAATAAATAGAAAAACAACTGTATTTATCCCAACAATTCGATAAAATAACTGTCGCATTCTCGATTTATTTTCAGCTGTAATTTTTGCAAAAACAGGCATCGTACCCATAGCAATGGCATAGCTAATATGCGGCAATTTTGTTACAATTTGCTTGGCAAATCCATAATCCCCAACCTCCGATTTTTCGGACAACCAACCCAACATCATCGTATCAATTTCCGTAGCAATCATAAAACCAACACTTATAAAAAATAAAGGCAGGCTATATTGAAACAAGCTATGTACAAAAGATCGTTCAGAGGCAGGTTCTAGTTGCTTGTAAAAGTATTGATAAAACGAAAAACCTCCTACTAAAGCAGCCAGTATCACCCCGCCTATAAAACCATAGACGACACTTGATAAATTAGTAACGAATTGTAGTAATAAAAACGCAAATAATAATTTGAAAAGAAACTCGGTAGCTGTAATAAAAAAATTAAACTTAATACGATGTAAGCCATTAAAGACTCCCTTAAAATGTTCTACTAAACTAACAATAGGAACTAAGACGGCAGCAATACGAAACAAAGGAGCATAATGCGGATTCTTGATCAAATTCGCCAAAGGAGTGCTAATCAAAAAGATAAACACCCCAAAAAAAACCATCACCACCATCCGCAACTTAAAAGCATCCCTCAACACATTGGGTAATAATGGCGTATGATTATGTTCTGCCGTATATTTAACAGTCGCTTTGATACCAAACATCGAAAAAAGCACCATCACCGACAAATACGAATTAAACAACGCCCACTCATCCCACAACTCCTTACCCAATAACTTGGCAATAAAAAAATTGAGCAATAAAAACAAAGGCATTGCTGTTGCCTTTGTCAAAAGTCCCCAAGAGGTTTCTTTTAGGAGTTTGTTGATCAGATTAGCCAAAGTTTAGTATTCATTCGCAAAAGGAACGCAAAGATAAGTAATAGTAAACTTATGATTGTCATTTTTTGCGCATCAACAACCAATACACCAAAAAGGCCATCCCAAATCCTGTAAACCACGATAAACTATATAAAATACTCAATGCAGGAATAAAATACCCCAACAAAACAAAACCAACTCCTACTCCCATAGCAATCATCGCAGCAGGATTAAACCCACTTCCACCATAAGCATACTCCCCATCTGGCTTAAACAACTCGGCCAAGTGCAACTCTCGCTTGCGAATCAAAAAATAATCACACAACATAATTCCTAGTACTGGCCCTAGCAACCCACTTACAAAGATCAATAAACCAATCAAGTAATTAATCAACCACCACGGGCAAATAAGAATACCAATAATTCCTGTAATCACACCGCCTACTCGAAAGCTAATCTTCTGAGGAAACAAATTCGAAAAAGCATTAGCTGGCGCAATCACATTAGCCGCTATATTCGTACTCAAAGTCGCTACCAACATAAAGCACTGCGCAATAATCACCACCCACGGATGCTCAAATTTCGCCACCAACGACACTGGATCCCACGGAGCATCTTCCCCAACCAAGATCGTATCAAAATTGATGAGCGAGGCACAGGTCACAAAAATTCCTACAAACGAAAATAAGATCATCGTTCCTGGTAAACCAATAAACTGTCCTGCTACCTGTGCCTTCTGACTAGAAGCATAACGCGTAATATCAGCAATACTCAAGGACATCGTAGCCCAAAAACCTACCATAGCCGTCAATAACATCAAATAAGTCCACCAATTACTCTGTTTATTTTTATCAGGAAAAAACACATCTATCTTACTCGATTCAATTTTAGGCTGGTTAGGTCCCACCAACTTGCGATACTTCAACTTCACAGACCTCGAACCATCACGCAGCCCCTCCGCATCTAAATTATATTCTAAGGTATTATTCAAATAATACTTAGGATCAAAATTATTAATAGGTGTCCATTTATCTCGATGAAAATACCCATCTCCCTTAGTAGGAATCCATATTTGTACATCATGCGCCTTAAAAAAGTTCTCTTTCTCTCTGCCTCTGAGTGGAATTGGACTTAAATGCACATAAAACTCGTCTATATCCGTTTTCTTTCCCTCCTCCAAGTAAGCTGAAGGACGCGCTAAATATTCGCTCTGTTCTAGTACAGGCGCAAAACCACCCGCCTGTTGCGCTCCCCAACCAATCAACATCAAACCAATCACTATCAATATAGGAGCCGCAAATATCTCCAACCACTTGATACTCTCCGTACCCCGCCACACAAAAAAGATATTAACCAACCAAAAAATCCCAAAACAAATAAACTTACCCATTGTCAAATCGTCGGGCATCGAAGACCCCATAAGGGCATGATAAATCGCATAAATCGCCAATCCACCAATCCAAGTTTGGATACCAAACCAACCACAAGCCACAATCGCCCTTATCACCGCCGCAAGATGAATGCCTCGCGTTCCAAAACTAGCCCGCCCAATCACTGGAAAAGGAATACCATATTTCACCCCCGCATGTCCATTCATCACCATTGGCAACGTAATAATCACATTTGCCAAACCAATTATCAATAAAGCAGACCACCAGCTGATCCCCGTTTTAATCATATCCGCCGCCAACATATAAGTAGGAATGCAAACAGCCATCCCCACCCATAATGCAGCCAAATTCCATGTACTCCAAGTACGCTTCGAAGGGGGTACTGGAGCTAGATCTTCACCATATAAAGGCGATGAAGATACATCTTCCTGTAAGGTTACAATTTCTTTATTCATAACCTCAAGATAGGAAATTTGAATTGGTTTTAATATACTTGTAAGCATCAAAACAAATAAACATCCTAATTTATACCACTTATGGCACTAACAAACTCGCAAATTCAACAATACCAAACAGATGGCTATCTCATTATCCCACAGTTTTTCACCCCAGATGAAATAGCCGCCATTCGCAATCGCACCCAAGAGTTACTCGAAGCATTCGACATGCAAGCCGTCTCCATATTTTCCACCAACCAACAAACCCGCACCTCCGACGAATACTTTTTGGAAAGTGGCGATAAAATTAGCTTCTTTTTTGAAGAAAATGCCTTTGACGAAACAGGAGCATTAAAAAAATCACTCGCACAAAGTGTCAATAAGATGGGACATGCCATGCACGATTTAGACAAGGTATTTGAAACACACGCCTATCAACAAAAAATACATGACATTGCCCAAGCGGCAGGACTTCAAAAACCAGCTATTTTACAAAGTCAATATATCTTTAAACAACCCCAAATAGGCGGAAATGTCTCTCCCCACACCGACTCCACCTTTCTATACACCGATCCACCCTCCTGTACTGGCATCTGGATTGCCCTAGAAGATGCCACCACCGAAAACGGCTGTCTTTATGCCATTCCTGGCTCACACACTAACTATCCACTACAAAGTCGTTTCATTCGCAATGCACAAAACAACGGCACTACTTTCATAGATATTGACACGCCCGATACGCGCCAAAAATGGAACCTAAACCAACTTATTCCACTAGAAGTAAAAGCAGGCACCGCCATCGTTTTACACGGCTCCAATGTACATGCCAGCTACCCCAATCACTCTGATCATTCTCGGCATGCCTTTGTGCTTCACCTCATTGATCTAGCCTGCGAATATCCTGCTGATAATTGGCTACAAAGAAGCGATACCATGCCCCTTTTCGAAATGCAAGAGAAGTTATAATTTATTTTTTTGGGCGTATCCCCCTTTTTGTTGACAAAGAGACCACCAGTGTCTCACTGGTGGTCTCTTTGTCAACAAAAAGGGGGTCGGGCTTTCGGCTAATAGTTGGCTCCTAGAAAATATATTCGGCTATCTTTGCTGGCAGTGTCTTCCTTCGTCAGCCCTGCCAGCAAAAGCCTCATTATATTTCTACTTCGCCAAGCTACCGCCTCTATCCCTTACGCGCCTCCCGCTTCCAAAATTGTAAAATCACAATCCATAATATAATCGGCACCACAATTACCAAAGCACGCTCCTGCATGGTCATTGCCTCCCGAATAGTGCTTGATTGAAATAAGACATTTCCTGCCAAATGAAAACAAGCGACCGAAGCAATCGACTTTGTCTCCCGCACAATCTCTCCTAAGCCCCAACTCCCCAACAAGCACACCCCTAAAAAAATTAAGTTAGGTTGTAATGCTGTCGTTTTCAAAAACGATAAATGCCAAGCATACCACATAAAACCAATCACCACCACTCCTACCCATTTCGGATAATTACTCAATTCTTCTTGTAGATAACCACGCCATCCATATTCTTCAAAAATGGCATAAAAAAGCAAGCTAATAGCCAGCCAAAAACCATAGTAATGTGGACTTACAACATCATTGGGAAACCCTACAATCGTAAATCCAATAATAGGCAATAATAACATCAGCATACTATACTTTTTAGAGGTACCAAAAAGCGTATGTTCGCGCTTAAAGCCAACTAAATAATATATCAAAAAAGCTCCTAGAATGGGGCCAATGGCTGCCAAACTATTTTTTAAAATGGCTAACTCTAGCGGATCATTAAAGTCGATAAATGCCTGCCATAAATCAAAACGGATGATATTGGAGGTGATCACTGCTACTACATAAAAGAGGATAATTCGAAACCATTTCATGATGTTGTCCTTATTTTGATGATAAGTATTTTAAAAAAAATCGAATGCTTTTTTGCATTTCGTTCATCTCAAAGATAAGGTATCACAAGGGTTTGGGCTATTTTATGTGATGAGTGACAGGCTTTTGGGAGGAATGACAAAGGTGGGATGGATGTAGGGATGGAACGATTTACGTTTAATCGTAGATCGTTCAAAAGTCTACCGCGT
>JAHDCM010000081.1 GCA_020629895.1 Bacteroidota bacterium | reverse complement strand
CGTTCAACCGTCGGTCGTTAATCGTTCAATTGTCAATCACAATATATGTCTACTTTTCCTATCAATAAAAAAGATGGTCTCTCCACTAGAGGTTTGATTGGAACAATTCTTTATCATGCCATCTTATTACTCGTTTTCTTCTTTTTCATCATCGACAAACCCATTGAAAAAAAAGAAATCGAAGGCATTCTTATTAATTTTGGTACCACCGATGAAGGGGCAGGCGAAGTACAACCTGTTACCGAAGCCAGTATGCCTTTAGAAGAAAGCGCGCTCCTTGCCGAAGCAGAAGCCGCAGAAGCAGAGGCAATGGAAGCAGAAACAGCCGAAGCTGCCCCTCCAAATGTAGAGGCACCCGCCCAACCAGAAGCACCAAAGGGAATTGTAGAAAATAAAATTCAGACGACCGAAAACGAGAAGGCGCCCGCCCTGCCTAAGAAAAATGATCGTAACAAAAAAAATACAGATCAGGCTAAAAAACCGACTCCCAAACCTAAGAAAAAAACACCTCCTAAACCGAAACCTCCTACACCAACAAAAGCTAAAAAAACCTCAAAAAAAGAGTCGAAAAAGGCAGCTAAAGAAGTGCCTAAAAAAGAAAATAAAAAAAGTAAAGCATCTGCAAAGCCAATACCCAAAGAAGTAAAAGCTCCTAAAAAAGAGATCAAAAAGGCCGAAAAAGACAGTCCAAAGCCTGTCAAACCTATTGAGGCAGCCAAGCCCGCTGCCAAGCCACAACCCACCAAAGCTCCTCCCAAAAAGGAAGCCCCAAAACCCGCGCCTAAAAAGGCGGTACAACCTCAACCCGCACCTCCAGCACCGACACCTGCTAAGGAGCCTGCCCCAAAACCAGTGCCTGCTCCTCCCGCACCAAAACCTAAAAAAGACCCTACACCTACTCCTGCGCCTCCTGCTGCAAAGCCTAAAAAAGATCCCGTTGTAGATAAAACAGCGTTATTTCCAGGAAAGAAAAGTAACCAAAGTACTTCACAAGGAAAAAAGAAAAACAAGGATAGTGATGCAGGTATGAAAACAGGTGATAAAGATATTTCTTTTAACAAAGGAAGTAAAAGTTATGGAAAAGGAGATGTAGGAGTTGGATATAGTTTGGGTAATCGCAAACTAACTTATGTACCTAAAATTGTAGATAAAACCCGTGCTACGGGAAAAGTAGCCGTAAAAATTCGGGTGGATAGAAATGGAAAGGTCATTGAAGCAAAGGCGACCAGTGCGGGTTCTACGACCACTAATCGCGAATTATGGAAAATGGCGGAACGGGCGGCACGCGCCTCCAAATTCTCGAAAGACTCGAAAGCCGTAGAACGACAAGGCGGTACCATGACCTTTAACTTTAAATTTAAGTAAGCGAAGAAGAGCTAAATAGTCAGTCTAGTTAAAATTATCAGGTTCCTTGAACTTGACAGTTTTAACTGGACTGACGACTCAGTTTGAACGTCCAGCAAGTGCAGCTCCTACAATCCCCGCATTATTCAACAATACCGCGGGTACGACCTTATCACCAATGGATAAATGCTCCTTGTACAATTTATATTTTTTACTAGCTCCACCACCAACAATAATCATATCTGGATAAAACAACTTATAGATATGTCCTAAGTATTGATCGAAGCGTTTTCCCCACTCATCCCAACTTAGTTTCTCTTTTTTTCGAACTGAATCTGCTACAAATTTCTCTGCAACCATTCCATTTAGATAGAGATGTCCTAGTTCGGTATTCGCTACTAACTGTCCATTATTGATTAATGCTGATCCAATACCTGTTCCAACGGTCACAACAAATAGTAAGCCTTTTTTATTTTTTCCAGCTCCAAATGCGACTTCTGCCAGCCCTGCTGCGTCGGCGTCATTTATCACTACTGTGGGGCAATTGGTTACTTTTTCAAAATCGCTGCCCACCTCTCTACCTATCCAAGATTTATCTATATTCGAGGCAGTCATCACTTTCCCCTGCAAAATGGCAGCAGGAAAACCACATCCAATTCGTCCGCGCCAATTAAAATGACGCGCAATCTCTCCTACTTTTTCAATCATGTTTTCGGGAGTAGCAGGTTGAGGCGTTTCAACGCGATAACGCTCGGCTAATAATTCGCCTGTACGCGTATCTACTGGCGCGCCTTTCATACCTGATCCACCTATATCAATGCCTAATACTTTCACTTAATTCGGTTTTAGCTTGAGTAATTCAGTAAATAAGCGCAAATTTAAAGTTTTAAGCGAGTTATAAAAAATAATATGGATATAGATGGAAAGATTAGAAGTGATTTATCAAGATGAGCATTTAATTGCGATACACAAACCGCCTGGCTTACTAGTACACCGTACTAAAATTGCTGAAGAAACGAAGTATTTTGTGGTTCAGCTACTACGCAACCAAATCAAACAGCGGGTGTATCCTATTCACCGCCTAGATCGCAAAACTAGTGGACTATTATTATTGGGATTGCATTCGGATGCTGCCAAAAGAATGGGCCAGCTATTTATGGCTAGAAATGTACAAAAATCGTATCTGGCTTTGGCACGTGGCTATACGCCCACTCAACAAGAAATAGATTATCCGTTGAGGAAAGAAGGAAAACATATAAAACAGGAGGCAGTAACAAAATTAACCACACTTAAAACCATTGAACTGCCGTATGCAGTGGGTCGCTATCCTACCGCTAGGTATGCACTCGTACACCTCCAACCCACTACTGGACGAAGACACCAGCTAAGAAGGCATTTGGCACACCTTCGCCACCCAGTTATTGGAGATAACCTATACGGAGATAACAAACACAACCGTTTTTTTAGAGAAGAACTCAAAGTTCCTAATCTCTTATTAATGTCCAGAAGCCTTGCTTTTGAACATCCATACACACAGCAAAAGTTGTTGTTAACTGCCTCCTTATCCACACCGTTGGAGCTGATATTTAATCATTTCAACTGGGATGCAGATCTTATTATAAAAAATTTAAAAAATGGGTAGTTTAGTTAGATGTAGCGGCTCTTTGGGTTTAGAAATAATAATATAGGGAAAAGAGGTAGCCTTATGCTCGTCGTTGTAAAGAATCAGCTTCCACAAAATCTTCGATTTTGTTTTCCAAAGTACGAACCGCTGCTGGTTTGGCTTTTTCCTGCACTTCCAAATCTAGTCCATTTGCTGCCTTTCCAATTCGAAATGCTCCTTTTGCAATAAATGAAATGACAATCGGATCAATCGAAGAACTTTTTAAAGCATCTGCAAAGGCAAATGAATCGCGTTTGGTAACAATTTGTCGCCTCATCTCCATATAATTGCCACTCCAATGTGTTGTGTTATTAATAGCACTACCAATAGTAATCGTCTCACCTCCGATATGGGTTACATGTATGTCTTGTTTGCCAAGTTGCATAACTGTTCCCTTTGGTCGCCAGCCTCCTTTATAAGCAGCACTTAAAATCTTTAACCAAGCTTGTTTGTCTAATTCAATATAATCTTGTGTTTCAAGGTTAGCAAGGTGATAATCCATTTTTTAGAGTTTTAAATCATTAAATCTTATTTATTTTAGGCGTATCCGAGGGCTTACAATCAGTTATAGATCAAAATTTATACCATGAGTTAAACTTATTCGTTCTTGTCACCTCTCATAAAACCTAAATGGGGCTGTAACATTAGTTTCTTACAAAAAAAGTAGGGGCTAAAATAATTCCTGCCACTAGCATTACTAACTATATAATTATCAGTGCAAAAGGACATAGAATCCCCTTGTACATGAACATTTTTTGAATTAAAAATGAACACATTTACGCTAACATACAAGGTGTAACTATTTTACATCTTTGTATAAAAATCAAATTACCCTCAATAAATATAATTACTTATAGCTCTATATAATGGTGAGTCGTCTGTTTCTAAAAAAAACCTTAAATAGGTCGTGTCAAAATTGGAAAAAGTAATATTGTCGTCAAAAATGTATGTTCTATTTCATATTCCTCTCATAAGAGGAGTTGCAAATGTATATGACAGCATACACGAAAACAAATAAAGCTCGTCATATTTTTGTCGAAATAAGTAACGGTTAAAAAAACATCTTTTTTTTAAAAAAATGCTGATTAGCTGTTTAGATTTTTTTGCTAAGTGTTATTAACAGATACAACACATTAAAAACACCTCTACCCTTTGTCATTTTCCTCCTGTAAATAAACATTGCAAATTATTACTCCAGTAACCCTAAAAAAAGATGAGCCATGAGAACACTAATACTCCTTAGCAGCTTGATTCTTTTTACTAGTTTAACAACAAAGGCCCAAGGTATCCGTCAAAAACCATTATTAATATCTGTTAGTAGTCATAGTACCTCTCAAATGCCTATTAACAAAGTCTCTAAAACCAATAAGCATGTTATTAGTGGTAAAAGCCTGAACCAGCACAACGCGAACAAAGCCACTAAGTCATCTAAGCGTCGCAACCCTTATTCAAACAATATAGCCCCTACAAGCAAGAAAGTACTATTCCTAGAAACAGGAAGGTCTTAGCCAAACTCAACACGATCACTCATTCGACGCAAAAGGAAATCTACCACCACTAAT
Organism: Bacteroidota bacterium; assembly: GCA_020629895.1. Taxonomy (GTDB): domain Bacteria; phylum Bacteroidota; class Bacteroidia; order Chitinophagales; family UBA2359; genus JAHDHP01. Next base: position 6,097 of record JAHDCM010000081.1, on the reverse strand, counting down.
GCTCCCATTGCCTCTACAATTGGTACTGCTCGTGGTAATACACAGGGATCATGTCTCCCCTTGCCTTTAATGCTTGTAGGTTCCCCTTTCTGATTTACGGTATCTTGATCGGGAATAATCGTAGCTACGGGCTTAAAGGCAACCCTAAAATCAATATCCATTCCATTGGAAATACCTCCTTGTATACCTCCTGAATAATTGGTTTCTGTTATAATTTTCCCTGTTTCATCACTGACAAAGCGATCATTATGTACAGAACCACGCATAGAAGCTCCTGAAAAGCCTGACCCATACTCAAATCCCTTAGCGGCATTGATACTCATCATGGCTTTGGCTAGTTCGGCATGTAGTTTATCAAATACAGGTTCTCCTAAACCTGCTGGCACGCCCTGAATAACTGCGCCTACACAACCTCCAATGGTATCTCCCTCTTTTCGCACAGTTCGAATCAATGCTTCCATTTCAATGGCCATTGCCGCATCGGCACAACGCACTGGATTTTTTTCAATCTGTGTAAAATCTAATGCTTGATAAGGCTTGCTCACTATTAAGTCGCCTACTTGTTGTACCCAAGCAGTTATACGAATGCCATGCAATTTTAGTAACTGTTTGGCAATAGCTCCTGCTGCAACACGCGCTACCGTTTCTCGTGCAGAAGAGCGTCCTCCTCCTCTATAATCGCGGAAGCCATATTTTTGGTCGTAGGTAAAGTCGGCATGAGAAGGACGGTACTTATCTACAATGTGGCTATAATCTCTTGAGCGTTGGTCTTTATTGCGAATAATCATCGCAATGGGTGTACCAGTGGTTTTGCCTTCAAAAATACCTGACATAATTTCTACTTCGTCACCCTCTTTGCGTTGGGTAACAATAGCTGACTGTCCAGGACGACGACGCGCTAATTCTGCTTGAATGAAGTCTATATCGACTTCTAAACCAGCAGGGCAGCCATCTATGATGACGCCTAAACCGACGCCATGTGATTCTCCAAAAGTGGTAATGCGGAATTGTTTGCCGTAGGTGTTCACAATGATTAGGTAAAGATTGTGCGACGTGCGATGTGCGACGTGCGATGAAAATTAGGTAAAGATTGTGCGACGTGCGATATGCGATATGCGATGAAAATTAGGTAAACATCACACATTTACGCGTTATTCCTTTGTAAAAGTGATACATTTAACAATATATCATATATAATATAAAAGGAAAGGTAAATCAGCCTAGCCGCTGTTATTTGTCGGGCAAACCACCAGCGATGACGCTGGCGACAACTCCGTCGGACGTTTAATCGTGAATCGTTCAAACGTCTACCGCGTGAGGGATAGTAGCGGTAGCTTGGTGAAACAGGGACTTTGTGAAGCAAGGACTAGCAGGGCTGACAGCGGAAGACACTGCTAGGGCTATGCTGAACAAGTGCCTGTGAGCCAACTACAAGCGGATAGCCCGACCCGTAATAGGGATTGAGGGATAGAGGGACTGAAGGCATTGCAGCAATACCTCTAACCTTGTTTCCTCTATTCCCGAAAACCTATGAAGGGTCACGCCCAACTATTTATAAAACTTTTTCCCTTCTTTTGCATACTCGACTAAAATATCGGCAGGCTTAAAACGGCCTCCAAAACGCTCGGCTAATTTTTCGAGGCGTTTCACCACTTTTGATGCGCCCAACTGATCCACATAGCGGAAAGGACCGCCTCTAAATGGCGGGAATCCAATTCCAAAAATCGCTCCCACATCCCCATCAGTAGGATTTGCAATAATACCCTCTTGTAGACACATTGCTGCCTCATTGACCATTACTAATGCACAACGCCTTTGAATGGTTTGTTTATCCATTTCTCGACGTTCATCTCCTCCAAAATACATATAGACCTCTTCGTTTATCTCGCCTTTCTTTTTGGTTTTCGCATCGTATTTGTAAAATCCTTTTTGGTTTTTGCGTCCTTTGTATCCCATTTTGCTCATTTCCATAATCGCCTCACTAATTTTCACATCTTCTCGTTGTGCGATAAATAGCTTGATCAAATCGCCACTCATAATATGCGCGCCGACATCAATGCCGACCTCGTCCATGAGGGTAATAGGTCCAACAGGATAACCAAAATCTTTCATGGCTCGATCAATATCCTTAATTTTTGCTCCTTCTTCGAGCATTAACAATGCTTCATTCATGAAAGGTGCCAAAATGCGTGTCGTATAAAAACCAGGGCCATCTTTGACCACAATACAGGTTTTTCCTTGACGAATGCCAATATCTAAACAAGTAGCGATGACCCAATCGGCTGTTTTATCGGTTTTTACGATTTCAAGTAGGGGCATTTTAGGCACTGGTGAGAAATAATGCATCCCAATAATCAATTCTGGGCGAGTCGATTTTTCGGCAATCGCACTAATTGGCAATGCCGAGGTATTACTCGCAAAAATACAATCATCGCTGGTTGCGGCTTCTACTTCGGCCAGTACTCGCTGCTTCAAATCAAGGTCTTCAAATACGGCTTCAATCACTATTTCAGGGCGTTTAAAACCGCTATAATCCAATTGCCCTTTTATTTCTCCAATCAGTCGTTCTGCCTCGACTTTTCCCATTGCTTTTCGCTTCACTTTCTTACTGAAGCTCTTCCAAATCAGCTTTTTTGCCGAAGCGATGGTATCTTCGTTGATGTCTTTCAAAATGACATCAATATCATTGGTAATACTCACTTCTGTAATTCCTGCCCCCATAAATCCTGCTCCTAGCATCGCAATGCACTCCACTTCTTTCACTTTATCTGCCATTGGGTTTTTCTTCTTATTGGTCATATTGAAGAAAATATGGCGTAGCTGGCGACTTTCGGGAGTTAGCATCAACTTTTCGAAACGCACAATCTCTTCTGCTAGTCCCGCTTCTATTCCTTGCTCCATTCCTACTTCTACACACTTGATGATTTCGAAAGGAGCTGGATAATTTCCACTCGTTGTTTTCTGCACCATTTTGCGTGCTTGGTTAAAAATCACTGAACGCCCAAAACTGGTGCCTTCCAATAATTTATCTTTCGTATCAAGTTTGCTTTTGCGTTCAAATTTATTGTTGGCAATTTCTAGTGCAAATTCACGAGCAGCACGTAAGAGTTTACTTTTGTGCACCATTCGATCTGCCAAACCCATTTTGTAAGCAGGTCTAGCATATATATTTTTACCTGTCAACATGATATCGAGGGCTTTTTGAATCCCTACTAAACGCGGTAATCGTTGGGTGCCTCCTCCACCGGGTAACAAACCAAGTTTTACTTCTGGCAATCCTAATTTGGTGCTTCGATCATCACTAATAATCCGCCCTGCACAAGCCAGTGCGATCTCTAAACCCAAGCCAAAACAAGCTCCTTGAATGGCTGCTACTACGGGCTTAGAACTTGTTTCTATTTGCTTTAAAATTTGGTGTCCGCGTCGGGTAAATGGCTGAAAATCGCCTGGTTTTTCGGCGGTAAAAGAAGCGACATCGGCTCCTGCTATAAAATCTTTCTTAGCACTTGTCACTACTACTGCCCGAATTTCAGGATCATTCAATACTTCATCAAAACTATCTTCAAATAAGGGAATAAAATCCATCGAAATGGTATTTTGTTTCTCTCCTTTTTTATCGAGCCATATTGTGGCAATCCCATCTTTTTTCTCGATGGTGATTAGGTCTTCTCGTTTTAGAGAACTGGTTATGGTTGTCATTGATTTTTATTTTTTATTCATAGGATGTGATCCTATTTGCATGGGATGTGATCCCATGTTATTGATTGAATCCCGTTGGTATATAGGATTTCATGAATCGTGTCTCGTTTAGATATATTTTATTTTTGGGCGTTCCCCTTCGGGTCGGGCTATTCGCTTGTAGTTGGTTCATATAAGTGTGTTCAGCTAATCGCCTAGTAGTGTCTTCCTTCGTCAGCCCTACTAGTCGAAGCTTCTCTACCCTTCTATTTCATCAATCTACCACTACTATCCCTTACGCGAAAGATAGCGAAATGTTCAACTGCAAACATTATATTTTCTCCAAAATCATGGCGTGTCCATGCGCACCTGCCGCACAGGCAGCGATTAAGGCATACTTTCCATTTTCGTGGTGCAAACGATTGGCGGCTGTTGTTACTAATCGTGCGCCAGTCGCTCCAAATGGGTGTCCGATAGACAATGAGCCGCCCCATAAATTGAATTTCTCCATTGGCACATCCCCTACTGCTTTGTCTAGTCCTAATTTTTCTTTGGCAAACTCATCAGAAGCTAAACATTTTAGATTCGCTAGAATTTGTCCTGCAAAGGCTTCGTGAAATTCGATAACATCCATATCTTCCAACTTCATACCTGTACGCTTTAAGACCTTAGCGGTTGCATACGTTGGGCCTAATAATAATTCTTCTTCTAAGTCTTGTCCTGAAAAGGCAAAATCTACAATTCGTGCTTTTGGTGTAAAACCTAGTTCTTTTGCTTTTTCCTCTGACATCAATAAAACGACAGCGGCTCCGTCGGTTAGGAAGGAGGCATTGCCCGCAGTAATTGTTCCGTGATGCTTATCGAAAGCTGGACGCAATTTGGCAAGTTTTTCTTTAGAGGTATCGCCACGTACTCCATTGTCTTTTTTAATTGGCGAAAAATTAGGTGGAATAGATACAGGCACCATTTCGGCAGGTAAATGCCCTTCTTCCATTGCTTTGGCGGCAAATAAATGTGATCGTTCTGCAAAGGCATCTTGTTCCTCTCGTCCTACATCATAAGTAGATGCCAATATCTCACAATCTTGTCCCATTGTACGATTGGTAGAATACTCGGCTACTGCGGGGCGTTCAGGTACTATATCAGAAGGACGAAGTCCTGTCACAAATTTAAGGGTGTCTCCTGCTCCTCTTAACTTTTGTGCTTTGAATAATTTTTTACGCATTTCTTTACCAAAACCAATGGGGGTATCTGAAGTATTATCCACTCCTCCTGCGATGACAATATCTGCTTGTCCCATTACGATTTCACCAATACCAGAAGCAATTGCGCGATTGGCAGAGATACAGGCTTGTGTTACGGTATGGCAAGGAGTTGTATGTGGGACACCTGCGGTAAGTGCCGACTCGCGGGCCACATTACTTGTTTTGATGTTCGAAATAACCGTTCCCATAATGACTCGGTCAACGAGGGCAGGATCAATATTGGTTTTGTCAATCAATCCTTTAATGGCATATTGTCCTAACTGATAAGACATTAAATCCATATACTTTGTACCTGAACGTAGAAAAGGGGTTCTACATCCATCAATTACCACTACTTTTTTAGGTAGCATATTATTATTTGTTTGTGGAATAAGAAAGAAGATGCGGCTAAGGGAATAAAATTCGGTGCAAAAATACAGTTTGTTCGGTGAGTTTGCAAAAAATAACGCTTCGACTAACTATTCTTTACAACCAGCATCCAGTTGCCATACAATTTTATAATATCTGCTTGGGGGAATACGCGCTTAAATTTTTGTCGAAAAAATTTTTGAATGACTTTTTCATCTGTATCATTATTTACCAACACATTGTACACTAAATAGCCATCATTAACCAATCGTTGATCTAATAATTGTAAAAAACGAGCAGAACGAAATTTGATAGGCGTGACTGTATCTATAAATACATCTACTGTGATCAGATCGAATTGTTTGGGGGGATAAGTTTCTAAAAAGGTAAATGCATCTTCTTGAAATAGTTCTACTTTTTCCAGCATTTTCTCTTCTAAGTATTTGCTACAAAGGTGTATTACCTCATCATCCAGTTCTACTCCGATATATGCTGCCGATTGTTGGAAATACTTTTCAAGCATCACCATAATACTCCCTAATCCGAAACCTAAAATCAGTACTTCATTTAAGGTTTTATCCTTAAACTTAAGTCGATTAAATGTTCGGTAAAAATTAGAGTATAAGTCTTCATACGAATAAGTGGCATTACGGCTATTTAACTTCAAACGTCCTCGACTCAAAATCACTTCTAAATGCTCATTGATGGGACTACCAGAAACCTCCAAAACTTGATCCCACAAATAGCTAAATAAATAGGTATGCCAGGGTGGTGTATATTTTCTGGTTGACATTGTTGAGAAAAAA
>JAHDCM010000080.1 GCA_020629895.1 Bacteroidota bacterium | reverse complement strand
CGTTAATCGCCTACTCCTCCTTCAGCAAACGTCTCAAGATCTTTCCGACATTACTTTTGGGCAATTCATCTCTAAACTCATATTGCTTTGGCACCTTATACCCTGTTAGTTTTTCTTTACAATAAGCCTTCAAATCTGCCTCTGTTAGTTTGGCGTCTTTCTTTACCACCACAATCTTCACCACTTCACCCGATTTGGCATCAGGCACCCCAATAGCAGCCACCTCCAATACACCTGGATGCGAAGCGACGACATCTTCCACTTCATTTGGATAAACATTAAAACCAGATACTAAAATCATATCCTTCTTACGGTCTACGATACGAATAGCCCCATCTTCATCCTGAATCCCAATATCACCAGTATATAGCCACCCATCTTTGATCACCTCGGCAGTTGCTTCAGGGCGATTCAAATATCCTTTCATGATTTGTGGGCCATAAGCGGCAATTTCTCCACGTTCTCCAATTGGCAATTCATTCCCATTTTCATCCATAATTTGAATATCTGTGGAGGGTACTGGATAACCAATCGTGCCAATACGACCACTCCCATCAAGTGGATGAATGGTAAGTACTGGAGAAGCCTCTGTTAAACCATATCCTTCTGACAAAACACAACCCGTTACTTCTTCCCATTTTTGAGCGACTACTCGTTGTACGGCCATCCCTCCTCCTACTGAAATTTTTAAGGAGCTAAAATCAACTTCCTTGATATTCGCTTGATTTAGCAAACCATTAAATAAGGTATTGACCCCTGTAATCATGGTAAACGGATGCTTTTTCAACTCATCAATAAAGGCGGGCATATCTCTTGGGTTAGTAATCAGGATCGCATGTCCCCCGCTCTTAAACCCAAACAGGCAATTGACGGTAAAGGCAAAAATATGATAAAGGGGAAGTGCAGTAATAATAATTTCTTTTCCTAACTCAACGGTTGCCGCTTCCATCCAAGCTGCTATTTGCTCCATATTAGCAATAATATTGCGATGGGTCAACATGGCTCCCTTCGATACTCCTGTTGTTCCGCCTGTATATTGTAACATAGCAATATCTCCTGGCTTCGCCTGATGGGCTTTCAAATTCAGGCGGTTTCCTTCTCGTAAAGCCTTACTAAACCGAATGGCATTAGGCAGCTTGAAAGCAGGAACCATCTTCTTAACTCGTTTTACGACAAAATTCACAATTTGCCGTTTAGGAAATCCTAGTAAATCGCCCAATTCGGTTAAAATAACATGTCGAATTCCTGTCTCACCAATAATTTGCTCCAAGTTATGTGCAAAGTTTTCTACGATTACCACTGCCTTCACCTCCGCATCATTAAACTGATGTTTCATTTCGCGCGGGGTATATAAAGGATTGGTATTCACAACTATTAGCCCTGCTCGCATGGCCCCAAATAGTGCGATGGGATATTGTAGGGTATTAGGCATCATAATGGCAATCCGATCTCCTGCTTGTAAGCCTAAGTTTTTCTGTAAAAACGCACCAAAGGCCTTCGATTGCTCATTGATCTGTTTATACAATAGGGTTTTCCCCATATTCGTATAAGCAGGATTATTCGGATAGGTCTTAAAGCTTTCTTCCAACATTGCTACAATATTGGGGTATCTATCAGGATTTATGTCGTGTGGTACCTCTTCTGGGTAGTTTTTAAGCCAAATTTTGTCACTCATAGTTGGATGATCTAAGTTAAAATTAGTGAGGATAGATAAGGCAAAATAAATAATTCACCACTTTACTTGCCTAATAAAAAATAACATTACACAAGATATTTATTAATGTTTATTTCCCCAAATTGAAAATCAATACAGCCTCTAAAAGTAAAAGATTATGTTGGTTTTAGCTAAAACAATGTTGAACAAATCCGAATAAAATCACTCGATTCAATGAACAAAAAATGGCTTTTTGCATTTCATTTGAGCATATTTAGTCACCAATCGTTTTCATGTTCAATCCTAACATCTTTGCACGTTGTATAGTACACGCTGCACAAAAAAAAGTTATGAAGAAATTATTGTTCACTTGTTTTATCTGCCTCCTTAGTCAATGGGTAATGGCACAAGACGGAATTATCAAAGGGCGTGTATTTGATCCTATTAGTAATGAGTCGCTTCCTTTTGTAAATGTCGTTATTCAAGGTACCACCAATGGTGCTACAACAGATATTGATGGGAAGTATGAAATTACAGGTTTAACTCCTGGTCTATATAATCTACAAGCCTCTTTTGTAGGCTACAAAACAAAAATACTTTTTGAGGTAGAGGTCAAAAATGCACGAGCTGCTATTATTGACATTGAGTTGGAGCAAAATGCGGAAGTACTGGATGCAGTTGAAATTGAAGCCGACCCATTCAGTAAGTCGCAAGATAGCCCTGTTTCTTTACGTCGCATTGGCGTTAATGAAATTCGTCGAAATCCGGGCGGGAATCGCGATATATCTAGGGCTGTACAGGTACTTCCTGGTGTGGCTAGTTCTCCTACTTTCCGTAACGATATTTTCATTCGAGGTGGTGCGCCCAGTGAAAACCGCTTTTATATTGATGGGATTGAAGTACCTGTGATTAATCATTTCTCTACACAAGGCTCTTCAGGTGGGCCTGTGGGGATGATAAATGTAGATTTTGTACGTGACCTTGATTTTTATTCGGGTGCCTTTCCTGCTAATATTGGTGGCAATGCCCTTAGTTCGGTTTTTGACTTTAAACTCAAGGATGGAAATCCCGATAAACTTCGCACCAATTTTACACTTGGTTCTAGTGATGCTGGCCTCGCCTTCGATGGTTCTTTTTCTGACAAAGCCAACTTCTTATTCTCTGCTAGATATTCTTATTTACAATTTTTATTTCAATCCATTGGTTTACCTTTTCTCCCACAATATACCGACTTTCAGTATAAGGTAAAATATAATCTCAACCCCAAGAACACACTTACCATCTTAGGAATTGGTGCTATTGATAATTTCACCCTCAACCTAGAAGCCAACGAAACAGAAGAACAGCGTTATCTACTCGAAAATATTCCTGTCAATGAACAGTGGAATTATACGCAAGGTTTTAAGTTTACCAATTTCCGTGATAATAGTTATACCAACTTTATCTTTAGTCGCAATATGTTACGAAATACTGCGACTAAGTTTTTTCAAAATGATGAAAGTAAAGAAGAAAATAAAATTCTTGACTATGCTTCTGATGAGGCTGAAAATAAATTTCGAATTGAGAATATTCTACGAAAAAATGGTTACAAAATCACTGCGGGTGTCTCCTACGAACTAGCTCGTTATACCAATAGCACCTTCAATCGCATTTCCATAGGCGACTCTGTTTTTACAGTCGATTACGATAGCAAGCTCCTTCTTCACAAATGGGGCTTATTTGGTCAGGCAAGCAAGACCTTCTTTGGAGGTCGTTTTATTACCTCTATTGGACTTCGCGCAGATGGAAATAGTTATTCTAGTGATATGGCTAATCCGTTTAAACAATTATCGCCCCGCTTATCCTTTTCTTACTTGCTCACACCCGATATTGGGCTTAACTTTAACACTGGATTGTATTACCAATTACCTTCTTATACAACATTGGGCTATCGTGAAAATGATGTATTGGTTAATAAAAATAACAATCTCCAATACATTCGCAATCGTCATCTTGTGGGAGGTATCGAGTACAATGGTTTACAAAATGCTCGTATCACCGTAGAAGGTTTTTACAAGTTATACGATCAATATCCCTTCTCTGTTCTTCGACAAGTATCACTCGCTAACTTAGGAGGTGATTTCGGCGTGATTGGTGATGAAGCTGTCACCTCTGATTCCAAAGGACGCGCTTATGGATTGGAGTTATTATTTCAACAGAAACTGTATAAAGGCTTTTATGGTATCTTATCTTATACCCTTTCTTGGAGTGAATTTGAAGATAGAAATGGAGACTTTGTTCCTTCTTCTTGGGATTCGCGACATATTGTCAACTTAGTAGCAGGTAAAAAATTCAATAAGGGCTGGGAGGTAGGAGCCAAGTGGCGGTTATCTTCGGGTTCTCCTTATACGCCTATTGATGAAGCTACCTCTTCATTGATTCCTGTTTGGGATGTCAATGGTTTAGCTCTACCCGACTATTCTCAACTCAATAGTCTCCGTATTGGGAATGCTCATCAACTTGATATTCGAGTTGATAAAAAATGGAATTTTCCGAAATGGAGCTTCAATGTATATTTAGACATTCAAAACTTATATAACAACAACCCACAATTAGCTCCTAATCTAACGGTGCAACGCGACGAGTTGGGCAATCCGCTTGTCAACCCTGATGACCCAAGTCGTTACCTCACCAAATATTTAGATAATGCAGCGAATGGAACTGTTTTGCCAAGTATAGGAATTATTGTGGAGTTGTAAATTTTCAGTCCATAGATAGTTATTAGTCTATGCACTGAACTAAAAACAAAAGCTATGGATTTCTTCCACCTATTTCTCCGTCCTTTTATTGGTTTAACACTTTTCAATGCCATCATTATAGGAATTATCGCCTATATTATGTGTATTACTCCACCCAAAAAAATCAATTCCTTTATAGGTTATCGTACTAAACGTTCCATGCGCTCTCAAGAGGCATGGAACTTTTCACAGGTCTATTCTTCCCAAAAAATGGGACGTGCGATGTTCCTATTATCTATGGTAGGTCTTTTAGGTATATTCCTTCCTCCATTATCAGAAGGTGTCGAAGTAGCTTTAGGTGTGCTATTCCTTTTAATGGCCATTTTTATACCTATCTGGCAAACCGAAAAAGCATTGAAGAAAAAATTTGATTAGTCAAGCCCTCAAAAAAACACCCTTTTAGGAACTGTTTTGGCCCTATTTTTTGTTGAATATATAGTGACCCATCATCACAAATTACAAATTCAAACAAAATACAAAGTTATGATTCGCAGCACATTACTCTTATCCTTGTGCCTTTTCATAGGTGCCTGCCAAAACAACCCTAGTGATATGTTACTCCAAACAGGAAGCTTTACTCCTGCTACTTCAGCCAAGACAAGTACTCTCGCAAAAGAATGGGTAAAGTCTACAATTGAAAGCAAAGGCAACACCATTGTTTATCGCCCTAGCAATCACCAATTTAAAGAAGCTATAAGTTCTCACTATACCCATAGCAAGCTTGTTTTCGCTGATGATGGCACCTTTTCTGTAAAATTATACCTTCCTTATGGAAGTCTCAAAAAAATTCTTCCAACAGCTTATACGGGCGACTGGCAACTTACGAATGACAATCGTCTGCTCCTCCAATTATATAAAGATCGTTTACGTAATGGAGAACTTCTAAAGACAGAAACTGAAACGTATGAAATACAGTTAGCTTATTTACAAGATGATCAATTATCAATGGTATTAGACAAACAAAGTAATGACTTTTTAGATAGTATTTTTCATAATAAATAATATCCATCCAATTCTAGTCATCTAGTATTATACGGTCTTCAAAATACAACCCATAAACATTTTTTGTTTGTGGGTTTTTTTTCATATTTTTCGTTTATGTTTACCAATTCCATCCGCATATTCGTTACAGGAGGTACCTTTGATAAAGAATATAACTTAATTACTGGTCAACTCTATTTCAAGGATACGCATCTTCCTGAGATGTTTAAACTAGGACGCTGTACGCTTGACATCCGAGTTCAAACCCTGATGATGATTGATAGTTTAGAAATGACTGATGATGATCGAAAGTTAATTGCGTGGAATTGTAGACGTAGTAAGGAAGAGAATATTATTATTACGCATGGTACAGATACCATGACTGATACGGCCACTTATTTGGCAAAAGAGAACTTGGAACAGACCATTGTGATCACAGGAGCGATGATTCCTTATAAATTTGGTACTTCTAGTGATGGTTTTTTCAATTTAGGAGCGGCGGTAGCATTTGTTCAGGCACTTCCTAAAGGGGTGTTTATTGCTATGAATGGTCGCTGTTTTCAGCATGGTCAAGTACGTAAAAATAAGCAAACTGGTTTTTTTGAGTCTATTATCACTGAATAACTTCATTTTCCTGCCCCATTTGTTTTTCCAGTTCTTCTAAAAATAAACCCACATGATAGCCATCCATTAGGGAATGATGTACCTCTACTGATATGGGCATCATTTTTTTAGCTCCATCATTATAATACTTACCAAAGGTAATTTTGGGAATACCATTTACACCACTCGTATTTTTGCGCGCGTGCTTTACACTTGTAAACTGAATCCAGGGAACAACTGACGAATGGATTGTATTGTAGAAATCGTCCTTCGCATTGACTGGTTTTTGATCCTTTAAGTCCTTTAATCGTTGTTGTCCTTCAGCTATAAAAATACTACGATCAGGATGAAAATCGAAATAACAAAAGTTAAAGGTCTTATTAGGCATGAGTACGGTAGAACCAGTATGTATTTTATCATATAAACGCACTTCATCATCTACTATACGCAATCGAAACTCCTCTATTTTATTGACTGCCACTAACATATCGTACAACAAATTGATAAAAAAGGAGCTATTATTTTGCTGGCACCATTGATAACGGTATGTGATTTCAATATTGGCAGTAATATTAAAAAAAGGCTCTTCGTAAGGTAAGAAAAAATGATAGGCATCTTGCCGATACCAATCATCAATAGCTATCAGTTGATACATGAATTGGAGTTAATATAACTCTGGGTATCTTTTTTCTGAAATACAACAAACATTTTTCTCAATGCTTCGATCAATATGGCTTTCCCATGCGAAACGATCAAATTGTTCTTCAAAAAATAAACAAACTTCGTAATCTTCTTCAGATACCTCAAAGTAATTTTGGTCTTTTGTGCCAGAGACAGAGATAGCTAGAATATGGTGTTGAATATCAATCAACACATCTTTTCCCCAAAGGTTGGTACGTCCAATCTTTTTTTTCTCTGTTAGTAACTCCACCGCTTGGCTCATCAAACTAACCTGCTTTTTGGCATAAGCAGGCCCAGGAATAGCAGGTGATGTCGCTAAGAAGAAGGTAGGCAAAATAATATCTAATTTCGCCAATTTTTGGAGTAAATCGCTAGTGTTTCCAAAGTGAATGGTCGCCATAAAGAAATCTCCATCATTAGCATGTCCTCCCCAAGCTCTAATAAAATAAAAATATTTCAAGTGATGCATCCAACGCTTCACCGTTTCTTTTGAATGCTTTTTAAAAAGCCACTGTTTAGATAATTTATCCACTTGCATGATCATTTATTTAATTCATCTTATGCAAATAGAATGCTAAACGAGGCCTGACCTTAAAAGCATGCCTATGAATAGTGGTTTATTTCTTCTTTTTAATCTTCTTTTTTTGCCGATATTCTTCCTCCTCTTTATTGGCCATATTCATCAAGCTTTGCCAATCTTTATTGCTATCTAATGAAAAGTCTATGGTAGTTTTATACTCCACTTGGTCAACTTCCAGTACATCAATTTTTTCACCTATATATTCATGGATTGCCTCTAAATATTTTTTTTCTTTTTCACAACAAAAAGAAAGCGCGTTTCCTCGATTACGTCCTCTACCTGTACGCCCAATTCGGTGTACATACTGTTCTGGGTTTTCAGGCAAGTCATAATTGATGACATAATCTACCTGTTCGATATCAATGCCTCTAGCACTAACATCGGTAGCTACCAATACTTTTACCTTTCCTGAACGAAATTGCTGCATTACTTTAAATCGCGCTTGTTGTCCCTTATCACTGTGAATAGTTGCTGTCACAATATTTACTCTAGCCATTGCTTTCGCTACTCGTTCAGCCCGCACTTTGGTACGTACAAATACTAGCATTTTTTTATCAGAATGTTCGTTAATAAATCGCTCTAAAAAAAAGCGTTTATCATCCATTTCAACAAAGGCTACGGCATGATCAATGTTTTTATTGACTGGATTTTTAGGCGAAATTTGAATGCGAATAGGCTTTTTGACAATTGAATAAGCCTGTTTTTTAATTTTTTCGTCAATGGTGGCCGAAAAATAGAGTGTTTGATTACGATGTGGCAATTTGCGAATCACATCTTGAATATCTTTATTAAATCCTAAATCCAACATAAAATCAGCCTCATCTAAGACCAAAATCTCTACCTCCCCTACTTTTAAATGTCCTTGATGAATTAGATCGAACATACGTCCTGGTGTTGTTATCAACACATCAACTCCTTTATTAAGTTGTGCAATTTGTGGTGCTTGTGCAACACCACCAATTAGGCACATCGGCTTTACGCGTGTCCCTTGTGCGAGATCCTTAAATACATCAGTAATTTGAATGGCCAGTTCATGAGTAGGCACCATCACCAAACATTTGATCCCTACTGATCGAGTAGACCGTTTACTTTGGTGAATGATATGAATGATTGGAATGGCAAACGCAGCGGTTTTACCTGTACCAGTCTGTGCAATAGCCAGTAAGTCCTCTCCCTTTAAAATAACAGGAATCGTTTTATACTGAATATCGGTAGGCTTTTTATAGCCTATTCGCGCTAAATTTTGCTTAATTTCTGGTGCAATCTGGTAATTGGAAAACTTCATAATACTACAAAGATACTATTCGATTTTTACTAATTCTTGTTGAAAGGACAAATCCCCTCTTTTTATTTCAAAGAGATAGGTTCCTACTGCTTCCTCACTTAGATCGAAGGTATAGGTTCCGGGGGGTGCCTTTGTAACCTCTCGTGAGAGTAATTCCTCATTTTGAGGAGAGATAAGCGATACTTCCCATCGTTCATCCGCAATTTTTGTCCCGTATTCAATAAAACTTTTACAAGGATTCGGAAAGACAAAAAAAACATCTTCCACTTGTTGTGGAGGTGCTGCTTCTTTTTGGCAGGCGGTTATAAAAAATAGTGATACGATTAGCCCAATTAATACACGAAAATTCATGTGTTACTCGTTTCTTAGATAAACAATTTCATGTGCCTCATCCCATAGAGGAAGCTCCAACATTCTCATCATCTTATAAATAACCAGATCAGGAATTTCTCCTTTTCGTCGTTGGAATAAGTTCTTCTTAGAAGTTTCAATATACACGATTTTAAAGAAAGGATTATAAGGAACCAATGCATTTACCAGTTTTTGTCTTAAATCTTTTTTTAGCCCCGTAGTATTCCAAATAAAAGATTGCTTTTTACGTGCTAACTCTTTTGCTTGTTCATAAGCCATTTGAATAATTTGCCCTTCCTTTTTTTGGTCTCCCCGCTTCACCTTATATTTAGTCCGCAAATTATCAAGAGAAATCATTGGTAGTTGCTGTTGTTGGCAGTAAGTATCTTTTCCACTTCCAGCTATACCGCACATTATCGTAATCGTAAATTGCGTATTGTCAAATAATTCGGCGGGATAGGTCATTCCATTTTGAAAGAATTTGAAGCGACTGTGTTCATTTTTGAAAATACGCGCTTGTTTGAAGCACTCATTTTCGATACAAAGCTCTTTAAACAATGCCACTTTATAGAGCATTTCTTCTGGGTCTTGACAAATACGACCAAGCATATCTGCTTTGGCAAGTAAATAGAGTAAGTGATTGTTTATTCGAAAACTGCTTTTGATAACAGCTGCATTGGGGTTAGGGCGATTGAGTACCCATATAGGAAGTCCATGTAAACGAACCAAAGCAACAACTTGCTCTCGTATTTGGAATGGTTCATCCCATAATAGTTCGCGAGCGATACTGGCACCAATCAATGCATGTTTGGGCGAGGAGATCCGTCCATTTTCAGAAATGGAACATTGTGGTTTGGCAATATCGTGTAATAAGGCAGCCGCAAGCAATATACGTTGTTCTTGTAATGCTAGTTGCTGAAATCCTGGTAATTGTTGCAATTCTTTGATAACCATTTTGGTGTGTGTCCACACATCCCCTTCTGCATGATGTATAGGGTCTTGCTGGCACACTTGTAATTGGTGTACCCAATCTAATTCTAAAAGCCCTTCCCAATTTAGTTGCATGCCTTCTTTAAAAATACTCGTACTTGAGTTTTGCCCGCTTCCAGTTGCGGGTCCAATGCACATCGGTTTTAACATGGTTGGCGCGTACATATTTCAAGACTTTTTGTTTAAACTCATCATTTTCGAAAGCTGCTTTTTGACGAATAACGAAGCCTTCACACTCCCCTCCTAAGCGACTCCCCTGCTTTAGTTGTTGGTCTATCAAGTTGAGCAGTTCTTTTTCGGTCATGGTACCATTGTGTATGACTGGTACGGTTGGCAAATCCATTGCTGTGGCATAAAATACGACCTCTTCCCAACTGAGCCACGTATCTCCGTCACGGATGGCAAACACATAAAAATAATGTTCCAACTCGGTATATTCAATGCTGTGTACCCCATATAGGTTCTCTCCAAATACCTCTAAATCGCCCAAGCTGGTTTTTACGCGCTCCCAAAGTCCCCACATATTTTTTGCCCAGGGATTGCGGGTCGGTGCTGCATGAGAACGGGCATACACACCTGTTTTTTTTAAACAAGTATTTTCTCCATCTAGTTTTTCAGTAATGATAAGCTCGGCATCTAAAATGCCTTTCCAATCTTTGATGATCTTATCATCGGAGGTGGTGCCTGGTGAAAATGGGAGGTGATAGGTGCGATTGTATTTACGACTTAACATGGTTTTCTGACAATATTGGTTTTGCTGGTGGTGAAACGTTGAAGAAGTGGAATGAGTTCCGTAATCTGTGAGAC
>JAHDCM010000079.1 GCA_020629895.1 Bacteroidota bacterium | reverse complement strand
TTTTGTGCAGCAAGGACTAGCGGGGCTGACGAAGGAAGACACCGCTAGGACTATGCTAAACTAGTGGCTATGAGGCAACTACAAGTGGATAGCCCGACCTTTTTTCGCCTCGTGCCGTTGATGCGTTTACGCATCAACAGGCGAGGCGAAAAAAGGACACGCCCAACAATATCAACTATCTGACTTCCCACCACAAAGGGATTTGGCCTTCTCCTCCTTCCCATTTAAAAAGCAACATCAAAGAAATGCGCCCAGTAGTTTGCGGGTACCCTTTTAGGGTGTGTCCTTGTGGGTGAATTTCGTATTCTTCTGCTACGGCTCCTTCGAGTGTACACGACTTAAATAAGCCACTTAGTCCATAATTTTGAAGCGGAATGGGTAGCTCGAAAGGTAGTCCTTGTGTTAGTATTTCATTGATGCTTATTTGATGAGGTACGATGAGTAAATTGGCATCTATATCGAGTTTTCTATCTTTGGGAGTATCGCGATACAAAATAAATAGTAGTTCGTACAAACCAGGCTGACGGGCTACTCCTTCGACCAGTAAGCGTTTTTCTTGGAAACGTAATCCAGTGGCAATTAATCCATTGCAAATAATGGAGTTTATATTTTCGTACAAATAATTTTCTAGTAGAAATTGTTTCAGTTGTTGACTTTGATACGCGTTTTCGCTAGTGGCAACTGGAAAGAAAATTTCTTTGGGAGGCGGGTTACTAGGCGGAAAGACTGGTGGGCTTTGGGGTTGCTTAACAGTAGGATTGACTTTATCTTCTTTTTGTGGAACAAGTTCCTGTGTATCAGTGTTAATAGGATCGCTTGTGGGGGGAGAAATTTTATTTACTTCTACCTCCTCCTTTGTTTCTGTATCTTGTGTGGTGTACCACGATTCAAACATGCGCGCTATTTCTTTACCATCTTGTACATGTTGTAGTAAGTACATCAAATTGTACATGTAGTCTTGGTGATGTTTTTGTTCTAGCAGTGGTAGGAAACGTTGATAAAAAAGGGGGTCTTTTACCTTGAGTTCAGAAAAGCGTTTGATAATACTTGCTAAAGCTCTAATTTGCTGGTATTGATTGGATTCCATTAGATTAGTTATGGATAAGGAGATAAAATTGGGGAAGAAAGGAGGTATTTTAGGTATTTGTTAAGAACGAGTTTGAAGTAAGTTCTAATTTAAAAATAATCATAAGTTATGATTATTTTACAAAAATAAGACCATTTACTTTAAATCTCCTCTCAAGTGCTGTTAAGTAATGGATAAATAAAGAAGTAAATTTGCCTAACCATCACTCTTTTTGTTACTTTTGTGGTCTTATTACTAACTGTGGTTAAATAAATTAGCAACAGTTATTTATTTTCAGCCGCTACCATGTGCGGATAACGACTACATTTTTTAATTTTCATTATGGCAATCTTTTTATCGTTGTTTTTGATTGCAGCGACTTGTGTAGTGATTTGGCGCGCTTGCGATGGCTTTGAAACGGCCTCTGAATATCTAGGGCGCAATTTATCAGAAGGAGTTCGTGGAGCGACAATCAATGCGATAGCCAGCTCCATGCCTGAGTTTTTTACCACCCTTTTCTTTTTGTTTGTTTTACAAGATAAAGATGGTTTTGCAGGAGGAATTGGCACCACTGCGGGAAGTGCTGTTTTTAATGGCGTGATTATTCCCTCATTGGTTATATTGACGGTTATTTGGGCGGGTATTGCTAAACATGTTGGCGTATCGAGAAAAATCATTTTGCGAGATGGGCTTGCCTTATTGTTTTGCGATCTGGTGTTGATTACCTTTTTGGGCGGCACTTCTTTATCTTGGTGGCATGGGCTAGTATTGATGTTGCTGTATTTTGCCTATATCTTTTATATGTTTGCTAGTATGCGTCGTAGTCAGGGAGCATCGCCTATTGAGGAGGAAGTGGAGGAAGAAGCGGAGACATCTTCTAGTAGTAGCTCTTCGGGTTCTTTTGCCCAAGCTATTGTGCAATTAGATATAGAGGAGTTAGTGATTGGCGATCAACCACTAAATCCGCGAAATGCGTGGGCATTACTGGGGCTGAGTACATTGATTATTGGTGTTTCGTGTTTTTTATTGGTGCATTCGTGTGAAACATTGGGTGATGAATTGGGTATTCCCATTTACTTTATTGCGGTAATTTTGGCTTCAGCGGCTACGAGTGTTCCTGATACCATTATTTCGATTAGAGATGCACAAAAGGGCAATTATGACGATGCGGTTTCAAATGCATTGGGGAGTAATGTATTTGATGTTTGTTTTGCACTAGGCTTTCCCTTATTTTTATATACGATGCTTTATGGGGATATTCAATTAAGTCCAGCTACCCTTAGTAACGTACGTGAGCTTTGTATTCTTCTTTTCTTGGTTACTTTGGCTGCTTTTCTCATTTTTTATTCGGGTAGAACAATGGGACGCAAAAAGGCAGTCTTATTACTCTCTCTTTATGTCATTTTCACTTTATATGTATTAGGGCGTGCTGTTGGAAATCCAATAGCTGCGGAAATTGGCACTTGGATGAATGGCTTTTACGCTTATTTGCCTCAATTTTAAGGTTGATCTTAGTAATGGATAAATCATAATCCAACTTATTTTTTAACCATTACTCATATTTTAGCACGATATTTTCATATATTTATCATTAGACTTGTTACAAACATCCTTATACTTTTCTTTTTTCAAATATGGCTTCTGATCGCATGATTACCATCAACAATCGTTACCAATATAATCCGAAACAGGATTTACTTGGCAAGGGTGGTTTTGCGCGAGTGTACCGTGCGCGGGATGAGGTATTGAAACGCTTTGTGGCACTCAAAATAAGTCCTGTACAAGATGTAGGAAAATACACCTTAATTGAGGAGATAAAGCGAGTAATCGACCTAAATCATCCTAATATCATCCGCTATTATGATGTATTTAGTATGGATGGGCAGAATGCGGCAGGCGCGCCTACGGAGTATCAGATTGGCGTGATGGAGTATGCCAATAATGGGAATTTAAAGGATTATTTTAAGCGTGGTATTCGCCGACAGGATGAGTTTAGAGATTTGGTCATTGACATGTTGAATGGGATTGACTACTTGCATGAAAACCATATCATTCATCGTGATATAAAGCCCCAAAACATTTTATTACATCATCATCCGCGAGAAGGGATGATGGCGAAATTGGGTGATTTTGGTTTGAGTAAAAACCAGATGGGTTATCAAGAACTCAGTTCTGGTATTTTGGGAACAGTAGAATATATGGCACCTGAGCAGATTGCTCCTAAGCGTTTTGGGATTCAACAAGGCATGGGACAGAATGCTGATTTGTGGGCTTTTGGTGCTATTTTATACGAGGCTTTTTGTGGGCATACGCCTTATAAGCCACCTGATTTGAAGCAGAGTAATAATGCTATTTTTGCGCGGATTATTTCAGAAGAGCAACCTCAATTTCTTGATCCGCGTATTCCGAGTCCTTATCGGGAAATGGTGGAAAAATGTTTGGTAAAACAAGCAGGTAAACGGGCGCAATCGGCTAAAGATTTATTGGCATTGCTTGATCCACAATTGGTTATCAAAGTGGCTAAACCGTCCGTAGATGTCCAACGTGATGAAATAGAACGTCCTCAAAAACGTCCTGTGCTTCCTCCTCCTCCCAAAGATCGGAAGGCATTGAAAGCATTGGGTTTATTGTTTTTTGTAGGGGCTATTAGTTATGCTGCTTATCAAACTATTTACCCGAAGTATGTGGATGCGCAAGCGAATCGGTATTATGTGGTTTCTGATATGTTGAATCTTCGTTCTTCTTGTGATTTTGAGGCAGAAGATAATATTTTAGAAGAAATTCCGTATCAAGAGGAGGTGTTGGTGTATGAGCAAAATTATTTTGGTTGTGCGACAGTCAAAGTTGCCCAAACAGGGAGTGATGGTTTTGTTAGTATGAAGTATTTGGTGAGCCAAGATAGTTTGGGTAAAATTGAAGCGATTTATGGCAATCCTGTTGCACGGGAATTAGTCATTAATACGGGACATAAAAAGGCTATTACCGCTTATCTTTCACAAGAAGCTTACCGAGATTGGAAAGTGTACGGTCAACCTAAAGGAAGTGCATATAACTGTATTGCATTGGGGCATTTTACGGGTAATGAAGCGCGTGATATGGCTTGTGTGATTCACCATAAGGAAACACAAAAAAGCAAATTATTGATTTTCCAGTTTGATGAGAAATGGAATAACCCAAGATTAGTGTATGATGCACCGATTGATTCTAAACAATTGATAAAGACCGCTAAAAAGGGAGAAAAATGGATTGTTAATGGGGAGTTGACTCCTCTAAGCCTTCCTGAAGGAGTAGCTGTTTATGCAAATGACCAGACGGCTAAGGAAGTGGATAAACGGATGGTTATTTTTAATGGGAAAAATTTTGTTCATCACATACAGGAATGATTCAATATTAGAGCGTCTTGATTATTTTTTCTTCTCTTGATTATCACCTATCATACGTTTACATTCTTCTATCCTTTGTTGTACCACTTTGGTATTTCTAATTGCCTTTGCTTTTGTATAGAAGTCTAATGCTTCTTGATATTTTTTTTGCTGAAAGGCGGCCATTCCCTTTCGCATATTTTGTGAAAACTGTTTTTGTTTCTGTTTATTAGTGGCGGCTGACGTTTGTTTTTTCTTCTCAGACGCGTTTTTTATTGTTTTATTTTTGGTGGGGATTTCAGCTTTACTTGTATCCACTTTCGACTTACTAGGGTCTTTTGAAGCAGGTACTATCTTTTTTATCTCTTCCTCTGGTCCTTCCTCTTGTAGTTTTTCTTTTACTATGTTGTTGCCTGATCGCAATAGTATTTCTGCCTTTTTCAAACCTTCCTTTGCCAGTTGATCTTCTAAACCTTCGTCATTGGCTATTTTAATGGCTTGTTCATATTCAGAAATAGCATTTTTGATATCTCCTCGTTCTACCGCTTGATCGGCATTATCAAGGTGTTCTTGAAATTGACTTCCTTCAAGAGCTGTGGGATTGGAGGACGGGGGCGGGATAGAGGGCTTGGAAGATGGAGGGGGGGTAGAGGGGTTTAGCGGTTTCGAGACCGTCGTTTCTTCCTTCGTATTTTCTCCTCTTCCAAAGATAACATATCCTAAGCCCAGTCCGACTAACACAGCCCCTAATAATAACAAGGGAATCATCCACTTCATCCAACCAAGTGTATTTTTTGCGACCTCTCCACTAGGAGAGTCTACCGATTGGTTCTGCACTTTATATGGCGCATTTTCTTCTACCAGTTCATCGTAAGAAGCAGTATCTAATTCATCTTTGAGTCTAGCGGCTTTTTGCTCGGCTTTACGTACCACTTCCGCATTTAGTTCACTGGTTTCTTTTTCTCCTTGAAAAGCCAGTGTTTGTTCATCTTTTTGATTAGCAGGATTTGTTAATACTTGTAAATCCTCATCGCCTACGGATTCTAGTTGCACCAAATACATGGAATAATTGTCTTTGGATTTTTGCAAACAGATATTGTGGAGTTCACGCGTAAATTGCTCATTCCACTCATTGCTTTCATGTGTCTTTGACAAGGCTAGACTTAACTCCTCATCGGTAATGCCTTCTAAAATACCATCTGAGCATAAAAAGAAATAATCCCCTGTTTTTAAGTTGGTAATTGTATGCATATCCACTTTTACAGGTTTATCACCCGTTACAGCTTTCAATAATACATTTCGTTGTGGGTGTACACGCGCCTCCTCTTCTGTCAACTCACCTGCATTAAGTAGCTCTTGCACAATGGAATGATCCATAGAGCGATATAAGATACCTTTGGTGGGTCGAATATGATAAATGCGACTATCTCCCACCCAAGCAATTACCGCCTGATTATCAAAAAGATAAAGCATTGTAAAAGTACTTGCCATCCCTTCACTGCCTGGATGTTCTACGATATGGTTTTGTATGGCTTTTTCGGCTGCTTTGATCCCTTCTTGGATGAGCGATTTACTTAGGATTTCGTGATTGGCGATGGCAGTTGTAAAATACTGTGCGAAGGTGTGGCTCAACAATTGAGAAGCGACTTCTCCCTTGTTATTTCCCCCTACGCCATCGCATACTAAGAATAAACGATTTCTAATATTTGCATGTCCTTTTTGCGGAAAAATAGCATCTTCGTTATTTTTTCGCTTGCCTACTTCATGTAGGGCAAAAGGTTGAAGGATTGTAACTGCCATAAGTTTGAGTATAAGAGATAGTACAAGTATAGACTTTATCAAAAAATAAAGCAATTTATATGCTATAATTTTTTTATTTTGCGTTGAATATGCATCACCAAACCAATCTTCCTTCATGTCTAATTATGATCTCAAAATAAGTTTGTTTAAAGACGATAAAGTTGTTAAAAAAATTGCCTATCACAAAGAAGATAATTTAACGCTTACGATTGGAAGAACAGGTTATACTTGCGATTTAGAAATTCCAGAGCCACATATTTCTCGTCAACATGCTGAATTTTTGATTCGTCAAGGCATGGTATCTATCAAAGATTTGCAAAGTAGCAATGGCACTTTTCTAAATGAACAACGTATTGAATCTAATAAGTACTACCCTATTGCCGACGAAGCACGCTTGCAGTTTGGGCAGCAATCGGCACATTATGTAGTGGTTGAGTATTTTAATAATCCTTCAGAGGCTCCTATCTTTGGACAGTCGGAAGCACCATCTAAAATCAATGCTGCTCAAGCTTCCTCTATTTCACCCGCTAATGCTGCGGAACAGGTTAGTTTAGCTCGCCTCTTAAAGGAAAAAGATCAAATATGGATTGGTAGAAGCAAAGAATGTGACATAGTGATCCCCATACTTACTGTTTCTCGAAAGCATGCGACTATTCAAAAAATTGCTGATGATAAATATGTGGTCAACGACTTTAGTTCGAATGGTACTTATGTAAATGGAAGACGCGTAAAAGGTAGTCAAACAATTAGCACCCAAGATGTTGTAACGATTGGTGATCGAGAGTTTAGTCTTTCTCGTTCTGGTGATGACCTCATTCTTTCTTCTATTATCCTGTTTGATGCCAACAAAATAGCCATTGAAGCCAATGAATTGGATAAAGTGTACAGTAGTAATGGTTACCATGCTTTACGAAAAGTCAATTTCAGTCTGAAGCAAGGTACCTTTACCGCTATAATGGGTCCTTCTGGCTGTGGAAAATCGACCTTATTAAAAGCCCTTAATGGGGCGAACCCTGCAACGGGAGGAAATGCGATGATTTTGGGACGCGAATTAACGATGAATTATGATTTTGTAAAACAGTTTATTGGTTATGTACCGCAAGATGATATTGTGCATGGCAATTTATCGGTTTTAGATTCTTTGTATTTTGCTGCCAAGTTGCGTTTAGCTAGTGATGTATCAGAAGAAGAAATAAGGGCTAAGATTGAGGAAGTGTTGGACAACCTAAATATCAACACTCCGACTATTAGAGATACGAAAGTGAAAGAACTTTCGGGAGGTCAACGCAAACGCGTTTCCATTGCTGTAGAGTTGCTAACCGATCCGCAAATTCTTTTTCTTGATGAGCCGACTTCTCCACTTGATCCTGAGACCATAGAAGAGTTTTTGAAGTGTTTGAAGAAATTAAATGAGCAAAATACCACCATTATGATGGTGACACATAAACCCAATGACTTGCGGTTTGTGGATAAGGTCATCTTTTTGGCAAAAGGAGGTTATTTAAGTTATTTTGGCAATGCAAAGGAATTAGAAAGTTATTTTAAGGCAGATAATATCAATCAGGTATATAGTAAAAATAAAACCATTGAGCAAGGAGAGCTACTTTCTAAGCAATTTGAACAACGACGAGCAGATCAGCATTTTTCGGGTGTTTCACCTAGTAAAATACAGCTACAACAAAAAGAACGTGATTCTTTTTTCAAGCAGTTTTATTGGTTGACTCGTCGTTATCTTAAAATAAAACTTAATGATCATTTAAACATGGGCATTATGATTGGGCAAGCACCACTCATTGCTATTTTAATGATTATTGTTTTTAGTAAACTAAGTATTAGTGTACTATTCCTCATCACTATTTGTGCCATCTGGTTTGGAGCCAATAATGCTGCTAAAGAGATTGTTAGTGAGCTTCCCATCTATGAACGAGAGCGCATGTATAATTTGCGAATTGGCCCCTATATGCTCTCTAAGATTAGTGTTCTTACTTTCTTCTCTTTTATTCAATCAGTTTTATTTATTGGTATTTTATCTTTTTGGTTCAATCAGGGAACAGGGCCAGATGAAGGCATTCAATTGCCTTTTTTCCATGCCACTTTTTTGATGTTGTTTCTTTCTTTTTCGGGTGTTTTGATGGGTTTATTATTATCCACTTTATTTGATAATACCGAGAAGGTTATGACCTTTCTACCACTGGTATTGATTCCCCAAATTATGTTGTCGGGTGTGGTGACACCCATTGATAAAAAGACAGCACCTGAATTTATTAGTTATGCTATGCATGCCCGTTGGGGTGTAGATAGTTATGCCATGATTTCGGACAAGGTATATCATTACTCCCCTTCTTCGGTATCTCCACAAGGCTCTTATTATGATGCTCCTCGCAATGCGAATGAAGCGGATGAGGTTGATCCTGATGATAATTATATTATCATGGAAAGTAAAGAAGCTCTTAATTTGCCAAACACATTAATGGATGATTTGTTAGAAATAGAAGAACGCGAAAGTTTGTTTCGCGCCAAGCTCTTTTTTATCACCTTTATCAATGTTTTTATGCTAGGAGGCATTGCTTATTGTCTTAAACAAAAAGATGCTATTCAGTAGGAAGTGATCGTGTATTGGCACATACGGTTTCTCAGCCTGTATCAACAGGTGATCTCATTAATCAAAAACTCAAACAAATATGCTCATCGTTATTTCTCCCGCCAAATCGCTTGATTTCGAAAATGATCCTTGCACGAATCAATTTACCCAATCTGATTTTTTGGAACACTCGGAAGAATTGATGCAAACGTTACGACAGAAGTCAAAAGAGGAATTATCAAAATTGATGTCCATTAGTGCGAAATTGGCTGATCTGAATTATGACCGAAATCAAAATTGGCAAGGCCCTTTTGATCTCAAAAATGCGAAACAGGCGGTGCTTGCTTTTAAAGGTGATGTGTATGTAGGTTTAGCTGCCGAAACATATACACAAGCAGATTTTGATTATGCACAGCAACATCTGCGGATTTTGTCGGGACTTTATGGCTTGTTACGCCCGCTTGATTTAATTCAGCCTTACCGCTTGGAAATGGGTACGCGAATGGAAAATACACGCGGAAAAAACTTGTATCAATTTTGGGATGACCGCATTACCAATACCCTTAATGACCTCATGGAGAACCACGAGGAAAAAGTGCTGGTTAACCTTGCTTCTAATGAATATTTCAAGGCGGTAAAAAGTAAACAATTGAATGTTCCTGTTATTACTCCTGTGTTCAAGGATTTTAAAAATGGGAAATATAAGGTCATTAGTTTTCTTGCTAAAAAAGCACGCGGTTGGATGACTAGTTATATTATTAAAAATAGATTGGAGCAGGTGGAGGATATAAAAGGTTTTGATGTAGAGGGTTATACCTATAATGAGGAACTTTCTAGTGAGCAGGAATGGGTATTTACGAGGGGATAAATAAAACCTTTTTTGGGCGTGTCCTTTTTTCTTTTTTGCCTAAAGTTCCTGCGTTCACGCAGAAACTTTAAGCAAAAAAGAAAAAAGGTCGGGCTATACATTTGTAGTTGCCTCATAGAAAACTTGTTCGGCAACTACGCCTAGCAGTGTCTTCCTTCGTCAGCCCTGCTAGGCGTCGCCTCACTAAGTTTCTATTTTGGCAAGCTACCATTACTATCCCTCACGCAAGTCCAATGTTACTGAATTGCTGTAAAACATTGCTATCCGTGGCTAAAAGTGCTATTTTTACATAGATTTAGCCACCGATAGCCTTTGGACTTTCAAATTCTAATACGCATGTTGATGTCATTCAAAATGTTCTTACATTGGATGATTTATTTCAACATGTTTAATTCACCAATTACTACTTTATATGTTAAAAGCTGGTCAAATTCAAACGCTCAAAGTAGCGCAACTCTCCGCAACTGGAGCCATACTTACTGACGGAGCAGAAAACATTGTTTTATCAAAAACTGAAACGCCAAAAGGTATAAAAGTTGATGATCAGTTGGACGTTTTTTTGTATATGGGAGCCGAAAAACAGATGGTTGCTACGCTAAAAAAGCCTTTTGTATGTGCAGAGCAGGTTGCTTATTTGAAGGTAGTCAGTAAAACGAAGTTTGGGGCATTTGTTGATTGGGGATTACCGAAGCATTTATTGATTCCTTTTAGTGAAATGGAGGAGCAACTTTTTGTGGGCCAATACTATCCTATTTTTGTGTATGTGGATCGTGCTACTCAACGAATGGTGGGTTCTACTAATTTGCCTAAGTTTATTAAAAATAGAACAGTAACAGTAAAAGAGGGAGATGCTGTTGAAGCAACTATTTTAAAAGATACTTCATTAGGGTATCGAGTGGTAGTGAATAATCGTCATTGGGGGATGTTGTTTCATTCGGATGTGTTTCAGAAATTGAAATTGGGGGATAAGATTCAAGGATACATCAAAAAGGTGCGGGAGGATAATAAATTGGATGTTGTGCTGCAAAAACAGGGATTTCGACAGGCGATGCCACC
>JAHDCM010000078.1 GCA_020629895.1 Bacteroidota bacterium | reverse complement strand
AATATAGCTGAACTCGTTTTATACAAGGCAACTACAAGCGGATAGCCCGACCCCTTTTTTGCCAATCAACCTGTTAGGTTTGTTATAAATGCCAAGCTTTTCTGTTGTTACCAAATTTCAACCTGACAGGTTTCGATTGGCAAAAAAGGGGATACGCCCAAAAGTATATTATTTTTTTACGATTTTTTTGAAACTATTACCTTTGTCAGTATAAATTTGAGCGTAGTAGATGCCCGTAGGAAAATGAGAAAGATCGCCATCAAAATAAGTGGTATTGATGTTGTTGGTGTCGCGTATTGTTTTTCCTGAGACATCAAAAATACTTACTCGCTGAATGTTGGCAGCAGGGGATTCTATTCGAAAGATCGTTTCGGTAGGGTTCGGATACAAAGAAATGGAGGCAGTTAAAAAGGTTTCTTCAATACTGGTGATAATGGAACGGATGGTATTGCTAACCTCATCAATTGGGTTTGGAGAATTTGAAGCGGCTGATACTTTTAGGTAATGGGGACCGCATCCATAAATATCTAACGCGCTGCCTTCTAGGTAAAAGGTGTCTTGTTGGTAGGGATAGTAATAGGATTTTGACAAGGCTAAAAACATGGTATCGCCTGTTGAAAATAGGTTAAAGTTTTCTCCACAATTCAGGTCATCTGCACCAACTACTACTATTGATTGTTCTAGTGGAATATCTATATTATTCAGTGTGTCAAGTAATAAGAAATGAGCCATTTGGGTAGTTTGTCCTGCGTAGCCAGTTTGATAACTCGACTCTTGAAATACGGCTAAACAATGATAGTCGTGTTCGGCAACATTATCATAAAAGGTGTTTGGGAAAATAGTACTACAATGGCATTTAAAGTCTATGTGTTTAAGAATGGTATTTACTCGGTGCTTGATTTCTTCTAAAGAAGATCCTTCATTTTGCTCGTCATTGATTGTTAAATAGTGTACACCACATAAGCCATCTAGGAAAAACTCTTCTTTGTCGAATTCATCGTAATAGGTAGTACCTAATGCTAAAATTATGGTATCTCCGGGTGTGAATTGACTCAAGTCTGCTCCACAATTGACACCATTTCCTCCATAGACTATAATGGTATCGCCTATTGGGGTATTGAAGTTATTTTGTATCGTATCAATAAGGGTATAATAGCCTGTTTGTGTTATTTGATCATAATAACCAGTAGTGAGTTCCATGCTTTCAAATACGGCGACACAGTGGTATTGATTGGCAGATAGGTTTTTATAAAAATTAGCCTCATAGCCAATACATGAGCAGGCGATTGTTATTTTTGAAAAAATAAGGAGAGCTAATAGTAATGGTAAGGTTTTCATGATAATATTATTTTAATAGTCGCGTATGTTGGAATATGCGATAAGAAAGACTATTTCCTATGGGTTAGGAATCAAATCAATGGATAAATCAGAAATAGGTGTGGAAAGGATAAATAGGTAAAGGAATCGTATTATTATCAATACGATGTTATTTTTCAAATGTAATGGTTTTTCTACGAAAAGCAAAATAGTATCAATCCTTGCATATTCTATATTGCTGTTGGTTTGTTTATCTTTTCTCTGCTTTTTCATAGAAGGCTTCTAAATGTCGATTTAAGCGCAGTAAATCACTATCAGCAATGCGTCCTTCATGGCTTTCTAAACGCTCGATGAGTTTGAATAGAAGGGTGACTTTTTCTTGTGGTACGCCCGATTTGCGGGATAAATCTTGGTAAAAGGCAGGGGTGTAATAAATGGTTTTCATATAAAACTTGGTGCGTACATAGTCGAAAAAGTAGCGGATTTTTTTGTTGATGATGTCTTTGTGGTCGTAGTTGTTGTAATAGAGACGGCCCATTGTTTCAGCAAAGTCTAAGCTGGCATTTTGGGGCGGGTTGATAACAGGGATTATACGTTGCCGACGCTTGGCTTCGAAGATCATAAATAATAGTATGGCTGCGATAAAAATCATTAATGCCCATTTGAGGGCAGGCTGACTCATGATGTAACTAAAGGGACTTTTGACGGGGCCTTTTCCACGACCATAGCCGCTGGAGCCATAGCTTGGACGATGCCAGTATTTGTAATTTTCATCCCAATAGACAATTTGTTCTTTAGGAAGAAATGAGAGACTGGTGGCGATGTATTCGTCGTTGGGTTCGTTGAGGAGATGATAATTGGTAAAACAGATTGGACTGGTGTGTAGATAAAGGTGACCGTCTCCATGATCTAATCTTATGAAGTTAACTCTACTATCATGGTCATAGCCAATGGCTTGTACATCTGTACGTTCAAATAGCTTGATATTTTGTTCTTCAAAGTCGAAAAAAATATACTTTTCATCATCGTCGTAGTCTTCCCAGTATTTGTTAAACTGATCTTCGGGTAAGTTATTAATGCTGTCTTGTGTGATAGAATCTAGTTCTTCCTCTTCAAAATAATCATCGGTATAAAAGGCATCTTCTTCAGCTATTTCTTTCTTTTTGGGAATATGGATACTATCGTCTAAAAAGTAGCGATAGCCTACATTTTTTAGTTCATATCGGTAGTCTTCTGATTGGTGGAGAGCAGCATCGTAGAAATTGAGTTGAAAGTGTGTAGGGAGGGTATCAGCATCTCTAAGATTGTGGAAGGAGTAATCAATATCAATTTTAAATTCCTTTGCAAAGTTATCCGATACGTCGTTAACAGCGATGAAGGCGTCGTTTCCTGATTTGATATAGTTGCTTAGTGCATTTAGTTCTAATGAATCGGGGTAGAAGTGTTTGTTGATAATGATGAAGTTAGAACGGTCGGTACTATCTTGAATTTTGGGTAGTACTTCATCGAGTGGTTGTTTACTGATCTTAATTTCTCCATTAAATAAATCAGGAAGCCGTTGGTATAGCAGGTAAGTGCCGTAAGGTATTTTATCTTCTTGGGTATAGGTAGAACGCCAATCGAGCTTTTTTTGCTGATTGAAGGTGAGTAGGGCAATGAGAATGATGATGCCTACAATCACAATGAAAATCATGTTGCTATTCGACTTCATGGATTAGGGTTCATTATCGGTGACTACCTCAAAGGCTTTGACAGATTGATTAAACGCATTATAGGTGCGATCTACTTGTTGGTAACTGTTTTCATCAATCTCAAAATTTCCATACCAAATATAGTCAAATAGACGGGTGATATTGGAAAATGGACGGACTAAAGTGGGTTGTTTTTGATGTATTTCATACATGTAATCAGCGTTGGTTTTATCCAGTTTCCAGTCAATAAGCTCCCGATCTGTTAGCTTTTTTAAAGCTTGTAAGTAGTGAATACGTACTGCTTTGCGGTATTGCTTGTTTTTTACAGCATCTTCCAATAAACTGTTGAAGTTTAATTCATGAATATTGACATCTTCGGGTAACTCTTCAAAAATATTGACGGTAACGGGTTGTACTTTTCGTCGGGAAAATAATTGTCTAAAATTGGAATTGAACAGGCGAAGGATAATAAAAAAAACAGCCATTCCAAGTAAACTATATAAAAGGATTTGCCCAATTATTTCCAATGCTTCTTTTGAAAGTCCAAAGTCGGGAAGGTCAAGATTCTCTTCTTCTTTTTTTTCTTTTTTCTTCTTCTTTTCTTTTTCTTCCGTATAGTCAAAAGCAGGATCGTTGCGATGTGCCTCTAATTGCTCGGTATCAAATTGACGCTGATCTGCCAAGTCAATACGGGTATCAGCAGGGGCTTTGGAAGGAATCGTTTCCTTTGCCCCTTTATTTATCTGAATACTAGAATGTAGATCATCTATCGTTTTTTCAAGGCTGTTTGTCGATGTTTCTACCGTATCAGTAGTAGTAGTTGATGTATGACTTGCTGTATCTACTTCATTTTGAGCAATAACGACCCCATTGATACCAATAAATAGTATCCATAAAATAAGATATGTTCGAAGAAGAGTAGACATTAGAGTGGAAAGATACAAAATATACGATTATCTTAACTCCTCTCCACGTAATTTGCGAAGGTCATCTTGTGATTTTGCTAGAATAGAATAACTCATTGATAATCGTTCGCGTTCTAATTCTAAACTGTTCATATCAATATCTAATTCTGATAAGACATGTACCCATGCTAATAACTCGGCAGTGGCAGGTTTTTTACGTAATCCTTTATTGGTGCGAATCTCATGAAAATGGTCAATTGCGGCATCTAGCATACGTTCTTTAAAGGCAATAGGCAAATCTAAACGGCTATTGACAATTTTGCGTAATAGTGATTTGTTAGGGAAGGGAATGTGGTAAAAGACACAACGTCTTAAAAAGGCGTCTGGCAGATTTTTTTCAGAATTACTAGTAATCACCACAATTGGCCGACACTCGTCACTGGCTCGAAACGTTTTGCCCGTTTCTTGAATGGTAAATTCCATTTGCTCCATTTCATTCAACACATCATTAGGGAAGTCGCGTGGAGCTTTGTCAATTTCATCAATTAAAACGACTGCTCGTTCTACGGGGGAATTTACAATGGCTTTTCCCAATGCTTCCAATTCGATGTAATCTTTGGCTTGTACTTCTGATTTGTCTTTGAGTTGGGCATCATGAAAATGACGAAGGGAATCGTAACGGTAAAACAAATCACGAGCCGTAGAAGCCGATTTGGTATGAAATTTATATAATCGTAAACCTAGTTGATAAGCAATACTGTTGGCTAATTGTGTTTTACCAGTACCAGGTTCGCCAGTAAGTAACAAAGGTTGTCCCAATGCTAAGGCTACATTGACAGCATCACTCAATGGCTGTGAAGCAATATAGTTATCAGGATCATCTATTCCTTTTATTTTTTGGTAAGGAGGTAATTGTAGTTCACGGTCTAGCAAAGTACTGCCGTTGGGATCGTATAATTGAAATGACATACTAAAAGATATATGGTGTTTGAAAATTAGTTATAATCCTAAGTTCGAATCCTTTTGGAATTTATTCAGTTTATCAATGTCTAGTTCGAGTTCATCATCAAAAAAAGTCATATTCAAACGCTCTAAAGCATCTTTGGCTTTTTGGTGTCCTTGAATAGCAGCATACACATACCATTCTCTAGCACGGGTATAATTCATATCAGTGCCTACTCCCTTTTCATACATAAAGCCTAATTCGTATTGGGACATCGCATTTCCTTGATCAGCAGCCCTTGAATACCACATAAATGCTAAGGTCTTATCCATAGGCGTCCCCATCCCATAACGATACATCATACCTACATTATAACAAGCATCTGCATGTCCTTGAGTAGCTGCTTTTTGATACCATTGAAATGCTTCTTTGTCGTTCTCTTTGACGCCTATTCCTTGATCTAGTAAGAAACCTAAATTATTTTGGGCGGGTGGATAACCCTGTTCTGCTGCGGCATGATACCAACGATATGCTTGTTCTGGAGCTTTTTCAGTACCTAAACCATTACGGTACATATACCCAAGATTATTTTGAGCCATAATATAACCCTGTGCTGCTGCTTTTTGGTACCACTGAAATGCTTCCTGGTCATCTTCTCGTACCCCAATACCATTGTCATAAATATAACCAATAGAATTTTGAGCAGGCGCGTAGCCTTGTTCTGCTACTTCCTTATACCACTTAACAGTTTCAGGGCCATAACCATCCAGCTCCAATACACGATCAAACAGATAATCCAATTCGCGTTGTGATTCAGTATAACCTTGTTTCAAGGCTTTGACATACCATTTGATAGCCTTTTTATAATCCTTATCAACGCCAATACCCTGATGATAACACCAAGCAAGATTATTTTGTCCAGGTGCAAATCCTGTTTGTGCCGATTGCCCAAACCATTTAAAAGCATCGGCACCCGACTTATCGGTACCACGTCCATATTGATACATCAATCCTGCTTCATTTTGAGCTGGGCCGTAGTTTTCATAACCTGCTTTTTTGAACCATTCCAACGCTTCGGCATAATCCGTAGAAGTACCATAACCTGTTTTAGAAGTTAAACCAAGCATATACAAACCCGTAGTACGTTGCATATTTTCTGGCTCTAGTAATTTTTTACGCCCCTTTTCAAACCAAGCATCTGCTATTTCTGGATTTTTATTATTACCAATGCCATTTGAATGGAAAAAGCCCTTATAAATCATTGCTTCAGCTACTCCTAATTCGGCAGCATCATTAAAAAACTGACCTGCTAAATCTAAATCCTTATCTTGGTATCCCAATCCATGAAACAAAATTTCTCCAAGTAGATATTTTGCATAAGGATCAAAATGTTCCGATTCGTGGTAGTTATAAAGAATGTCAAAACTTTGGTCGTATTGGTTATTCATAAATGCTTCTACACCCTGATTAACGGCCTGTTTAACCTCCGCCTCGCTCACTTCTGGTGGCTGCATTAACCAGATTAAAAAGGCAATACTCAGCAAAACACCAGTTGCACGCACACCAGTACGCATACCGAGTAAGGGAAGTCCACGTCGGTAAAATAATTTTTGTATAAACTTAGGCAATTGTAAGCCGAACATCCAACGTTTGACAGTTTCTACCGATTGCATACTCACATAAGCAGTACCTTTTTGTAATGGATCGGGAAGTTCTCTTCGAAGAATAAGATTTTTTAGGAAATTTCCTGCTTTCCGAATGGGGTGTAAAACCGCAAACTGTGATAATTGTGAGCTATTTAATTGATCTTGAGTTGCTGCTGTTTTTTCGAGATAACTCGTAAAATGATTACTCACAATAGCCTCATTTTCCTGATTGAGTTGTCCTGCCAAATAAGAACGGGTAATTTCGGGTAATTTGCCTGTTCTAAACCAATCCAAACGAGCTAGACGAAGTAATTTATTGGGCTGCATTAAGGTGCCATCTTTATCAAGTAACTGCCCTAGTGAAAGAGTAAGATGCCATTTCAACTCAGGATATACCGAACAGGCACAAAGCCACTGGTAAACGTCCTCTCCTAAGTAGTCTCTAACCTGTTCACATTGTTCATGTACTTGTTCACTAGTATAGGGTGTTTGTCGTAAGTTAGGAGCCTCTTTAAATGCATATTCTAAACTAGGTTGTAATAGTAAGTAGTTCTTGGCTATCCACATCGTTAAATTAGGAGCCGCTTCTTGTTCAAACTGTTCAATTAACAAAGCAATAGAGGGAAGAATGGCGGGCAGGAGGTTGATATGCTTGGAAAGAGTAAATTCACATTCATCCCACTGGTCAGTTGGGCGAGTAGAAAGAATTGCTTTATCTTTCCATAATTCGACTATTTCAAACCATTCGGGTAGGGTATCCGTAAGGGTATCTACAAAACATTGCGCATCACCAATCAATAACAAGCGATGATGAGGATGTTTGTAATACAAAGATTCTAAATAAAACTGATCACCATCACGGGTCTTCCAACATATACGTGGATCATTTTCGTAATAATAGGTGTCTAGGAAAATATCTAAATGTGCCAATTCATCCATCAACTGGTGAAACATCGCTGCTAAGTGGTCATCTTCCGCAGCCTGATCAATTAATACCAAATATTCCGAAGTACGGCTACCTGCCTTATAACGGAAGCTAGGATAACCAGAGGCAGCGATTGTAGCTTTAATCGTTTGTGGGATGTCTAACACAGTAGCCTCACTTTGTTGACGCCGTCGCATCATCGTAGCCGATTGATGTAACTCCTGTTCATTGTGAGGAATCTTATGATTTGTATGTAGCAAAATGGGACGTAACTGCGTGGGTTGTTGCTGCAAATATTGTTGGTGTAATAACAATTTTCGTCGTTGATAACGATACCACTCGTAAAGCAACCAAGCCAAAACCAATAAGCCAATCAATAACCATTTTAAATAAGGTAAATATTTTTGAAACCAATCTGTTAACGTTACCTCTTGTTCGCCTGCATCTAGTGAGGCTTCAACAGGGGCATAATCTTCGGGTGAATCAGCCGAAATATTGAGGAAGTTTTCAATGCTCACATCTGTTGTGTCACCTCGACCTAAGAAATCATTATCCCAATCAAAGTCGTCATTTAACATCAATGAATCATCAGAACTAGGACTAGAATTGAGGTAATACAAGCCTGTAAGGCTCAAACCTATCACCAATAAAAAGGTCGTTAGTAAATAAAAAAGGCGAGAAGGACGTTTGGGAGTAACTAGTTTTAGAGCAGGAGGAGGAGACGCTTTTTGCTTAGGGGCCAATGCTTGATTTTTCAAGCCATTATTACCAAAAAAATAATCATAAGACTGGTAAAAGATAGCCTGTTGTTCTAAATCATGCGCTAATAATGGACAAAGCAAATATTTTAAGCGGTCACCTGATAAAGGAGCGTCTAATTTGTTCATTAAAGCTTTTATTCGAACATGTGTATCAACCCCTATAACAAAACCTTGTTGTTTTAGATAATCAATAAATTGTTCAAATAATAGAAAGTCCGATGATTGCTTGCTTGATTTTTGCATCACAAATATTATCAGAGGCTGTCTTGATTTTAGAATTGGAGCTGAAAAAGATGCTTTTTCTAAGCCTGATTGTAAAATCAAGACAGCCTCTCAGGTCAACGAGAAATCAATAGAATAGTATATAATACACCAAAATAGTAAGGCCGTTTACTTTTTTGTTAACTTTTTACCTAAAAGATTAGTTCATCGTAACACCGTTAATTAACGTTAAGTCGGAACTTGTTGAGTAATTTCGTGACATCTAAAAAAAGAACCGTCTTATTGAATAAATAACAATATTGATGGTAAAAGTGTGATGAATTGCGAAAAAATTGATATTGTTTTGACAATTAATTCATTCAGATAGATAAACTTTCAACCCTTTAGAGGTATCCATACATATAGGTAAAGATGAAAAAAACAAAATCTTTACTGAAGCGGACCTGTACATAAAATAACAACGTAAATAATTTATGTACTTCTTGACTATAAAATAAAGCCAAAAGTATGAAAGCCTCCCCGAAAATCCTTAATTTGTCCTTTCAAAAGGGACCCGTAAATATGATGACTGTCAAAAAGACTTACGAATTCGATCCGAAGCAAGACCTTATCGGAAGAGGAGGTTTTGGAAGTGTCTATCGCGCCCGTGATTTAAACTTAGGAATCGAGGTCGCCATTAAAAAATATTCAGGTCAATTACCCGCCAAATACAGCCTCTTTGAAGAAATAAAACGCGCCATACAACTCAACCATCCCAACCTTATTCGGTATTATGATGCCTACGAATTAGAAGAAACCAATGCCTTTGGAGATAAAATTCAAGTAGGGGTATTGGAGTATGCAAATGGAGGAGACCTATATCAGTTCATGCAAAAAAAACACAGCCCAGAAGTATGGGCGCACATTTTTGAAGGCATTATGTTAGGCTTACAGTACCTACATTCCAATGATATTATTCATCGGGATCTCAAGCCCGAAAATGTACTGTTACATCACCATAACGAGCAATTGATCCCCAAAATTGCCGATTTCGGAATCAGTAAAGTCCTTGAAAAAAGCAGTACCCCTAGCTCCTCACTCATTATCGGCACCATCGCCTACATGGCTCCCGAACAATTTAGCCTCTCCAAATATGGCAATAACGGGCAGCTACACACCAATTTAGATTTATGGTCACTAGGAACCATTATGTACGAAGCCTTTACTGGCAGTGCGCCTTTTGGTAAAACCGAACAAGGGGTTTCGCGCAATGAAGTGATGCGCAATATCCTCGACAAAGATGTAGATGGACTAGATCGAATTCCCGAACCATTCCGCGAAATAGTACGTCGTTGCTTAGTCAAAAATGCCACCGACCGAATCCAACGAGTTGACGAACTACTTTGGTTACTAGAAGAACACAACGAAAGCCGCAAATCCAAAGCAGCTTATAAACCTGTATTTAAAGAACCCCTAAATACGGCTGTTCTTCGCGAAAAAGTCAATCAATTACAAAAAGAAAATCCAGCCTTAACGGAGTCCGTACACCTCGAACCAGAAGTGCCACGTAGCCGCCCGATCCCCGAAGATCAATTGGAAGAAGCGCAGGTAGCTGCAAATCCAACAACTACCAAAAAATCGAAAAGCAGCCTTTCGCCCGCTATGATCATCCCTATCCTTACAGCAATAATCGGATTTGCAGGGTGGAATATGCGCGCCAATCTTTTTGGAGGAGATGGCCGAGTAGGGGAAATGCTCCTTTATCCAGGTATTATTTGCGCCTTATTAATGTTGGTCAATGTGATCTCCATCCTCCTACGCAAAAACAAACAAGGTTTCGAGTGGCTGATCTATACCTTTTCCTTTTTAGTACTTGTTTACTTCTTCGGACAAAGCATCCTCACCTATCAATATGCCAATATACCAGGCTTTGTATTCGATTTCGCTAACCATTCATTTGCCAAATTATTTCCTTTTATGGCAGCTTTAGCGATGCTAGGTGCTACTGCTATGACTTATATGTCCCGAAAACGTCCAACGAACTAGCGATTTACGATTTACGTTTGAACGATTCACGACAGGCTTTCCAAAAACTAAGTTCGACGAAAGTCTTGCCACTAGTAGTCCATTTAATGAATCAAAATTTATTCATTTACTCATTCGTTCATTGCTTTCTGGGCGTGTCCTTCCATACTAGGAACTGAGGGAGTTATTTTAATAGATGCAATGGATCGATTTATCCTCAATCCTTCAGTCCTGCAATCCCTCAGTCCCTATTATTTCAGGTCGGGCTATCCGCTTGTAGTTGCCTCATAGCTGCTAGTTCAGCATAATCCTAGCGGTGTCTTCCTTCG
>JAHDCM010000077.1 GCA_020629895.1 Bacteroidota bacterium | reverse complement strand
TTCAACCATAAATCGTTCAACCGTTCAACCATAAATCGTTCAACCGTTCAACCATAAATCGTTCAACCGTTCAATCATTAATCATGCAAAAAGAACTCCTTGAATTTATTGACCGTATCTATAAAGAAGATGTTCGTGAAGGCGACCATACTTCCTTGTCTTGTATTCCTGCCGATGCCGAAGGACGCGCACGTCTTATTGTAAAAGACGAAGGCATTATTGCAGGCATCGAATTAGCGGAAATGATCTTTCAATATGTTGATCCGTCCTTGAAAATAGAAGTACTGATCGCAGATGGAAAGGCGGTGAAGTATGGCGACATTGCTTTTACGGTCAGCGGCAAAGTACAAGCCATTTTACGTGCCGAACGGCTGGTACTCAATTGTATGCAGCGCATGAGTGGCATCGCTACGATGGCATTTACATACATGGAAGCGGTAAAAGGAACCGATGCCAAAGTGTTGGACACGCGCAAAACAGCCCCTGGCATGCGTATTATCGAAAAATGGGCAGTACGCATTGGTGGTGCCTACAACCACCGAATGGGTCTATATGATATGATTATGATTAAGGATAATCACCACGATTTCAAAGGAGGTATTACGCCAGCTATACTCGCTACACAAGCCTATTTGAAGGAAAAAAACTTGGATATAAAGGTAGAAATTGAGGTGCGTAATTTAGAAGAATTACAGGAAGTCTTAGACGTAGGTCAAGTAGATCGCATTTTACTTGATAATATGGATGTACCTACTACTATTGAGGCGGTAAAGCTAGTGAATGGACGCTTTGAAACAGAATCGTCGGGCGGTATTACACTTGCTACCATTCGCGGCTATGCCGAAACAGGTGTTGATTTTATTTCAGTAGGCGCGCTTACGCATTCTTATCGTAGTATGGATATGAGTTTGAAGGCTTTTTAAGGCAAAAAATAATCTATATCCTCCACCAATGTAAAGGTAAAGGAGGTACCTGACTTTCCATCAGAATCGGCATAGATAATACCTCCATGTTTATCAACTACTTTTTTACAAATTGCCAAGCCAATACCCGTTCCTTCGTATTTGTGTTTTTCTAAACGAGTAAAAATGCGGAAGATTTTTTGAAGGTAAATAGGTTCTATGCCAATGCCATTATCGGTAAAGGTAAAAATATGGGTGTTTCCCTCTTTTTTATAACTCAGATGCATTTTGCAGCTTCGTTCAGGATGGCGAAACTTAATGCTATTGGTGATTAGATTTTGTAGCAACTGCCGCAAGGCTAAGGGGTAGCAACCAATACTTGGAAGTTCATCTGTACACAGCTCTGCCGCTGTTTCTTTAAATAAATATTGTAAGTCAAATTTTAAGCTGGCTATCAACTCATTCAAGTTCGTCACTTCTCTTTCATCTTTCCCTGTATCAATGGTGGTATATTTCAATAAATCACTCAATAGGTCATTCATTTTTACGCTTGCATTGATCAAAAAATCAAGCAACTCTATTGAGTTCTCTGACAATTCACTTTCGGTATCTTTTTTTATTAAATGTGCAAAACCATTGATATTGCGCAATGGTTCTTTAAGATCATGTGCCACGATATAGGCATATTGTGTCAACTCTTCATTTTGCCGCGTAATTAGCTCATGTTTATTTTGTAAAAGGTCTATTTCTTTTACCTTATCTTGTATAATCTCATTAACAGTCTGTTCTTGTGACTCCTGAAATTGTTTTTCCTTAAAAGCTAATAGCTGTTTCTGATAATGATAAGCCTGTTCCCAATCTCCTAATTGTGCATGGGTTTCGTGTAACATTTCTAAGGACTTAATCCCTACATTGGGATGTCCGTGTTTTTCAAATAATTGAAAAGCGTCCTCAAAATAAGTAATCGCTGTTTTTAACTGCCCTCCTTTCACATAAACAGCTCCTAGATTATTAAAAATATTACCCCTTAAAAACAATTCGTTGAGGTCATTCGCAACGATAAGTGCTTTTTCTAAAAAATGTGATGCTTGGTCTAGTTCATCTAGGTCAAGATAAGTCCGTCCTAATCCTTCTAAGGCTGTTGCTAATAAAAAATCATCTTGTTCTTTCCTGGCATAGTTGATTGCTTTTGAATACGCTTTTACGACTAAATCAGAATTCTTCAACTCACCTAAAATAATTCCCTGATTTATATAAACTCCTGCCAATCGGGGTTCAGGTATTTTTTTGTAATAGTAAATAGATTGTTCTAGGTAATCTAAGGCTCTTCTATTTTCCTTTCGACTATGCAAAATCATCGCTAAATTGTTATACAAATGTGCGGATTCGAAGTCATCCGGATTGAGTTTCAAGGCTTCATAATTATAGGAAATAGCCTTATCTAATTGATTTTTTTGTTGGAGATACCCACTTAGGTTGATATAACAGTGGGTTAGTTTTTTCTTATACTTAAACTTAGTCGCGATATCCGCTGCTTTTCTTGTTACCATAATCGCCTGATCCAGCTTATCATTACGATAATAATACAGCCCTTTCTTGATAAGTGCGCTCGTATAATGATCAAAAAATTGATACTCTAAGGCAAGTTGTTCTACCTGTTTTACTTTGGCGATATAATGTTTACGATCTTGTGCCGAATAATGCGCAATCTCTTGGAGAATTTTCTCTATACGCTTTCTGACTTTTTCGCTTTTTGTATTCGCAAGCATATCTGATAAAAAATAGTGAGTCCATACTTTACAAATTTATTATAGCATAAATAATGCCTGTTGCAATAGCAGCATTCAAAGATTCGGCTTCTCCT
The DNA here is from genome assembly GCA_020629895.1 of Bacteroidota bacterium. Taxonomy (GTDB): domain Bacteria; phylum Bacteroidota; class Bacteroidia; order Chitinophagales; family UBA2359; genus JAHDHP01. The sequence goes on along the minus strand of JAHDCM010000077.1, from coordinate 8,003 downwards.
AGTCTTGGTATAGTGATTTTATGACTTAAATAAGTCTGTAATGAAGTACGAATACCCCCTCCTTCATTCCCAATTACCACTAACCCATATTCCTTAAACACCGACTTCTTTATTGGTTCTCCTCCTAGCATTGCTCCATATACAGGAATGCCTTGTAATTGTGCTTGTGATAACAATAGCTCTAAGTTTGTATAAATAGGTGCAATACGAAAAACCGAACCCATTGTTGCTTGTATGACCTTCGCATTAAATAAATCCACACAATCCGTTGAACAATATAGTCGTTTTATACCAAACCAATCTGCTATCCGAATGATCGTGCCTAAATTACCAGGATCTTGAATATGGTCTAGTACTAGGATATGTTCTTGTAATGGAGCCACCAAAGGAGTTATGTTTTTAGAGTGTAGGTATCTAACAACAGCCACTACTTTATTGGGCGTTTTCAATTGTGAAATTTTAGCTAGTTCTCCCTTTGTTACCTCCTCGAACAACACATCGTGACAACTATTTACTAACGCTACTTCTTCTGCAAGCCATTCTTTCGTAGCATAAACGGCATCAATCTGTTCAACAACAAACGACGTTGCCTGTCGATATATCATCAATAATTCTTTGACCATCTTTTCCCCTTCCACAACAAAAGCACTATTTTTTTGTCGGTATTTCTTTAATTTTAACGATTGAATGAATTTTGTTTGATTTTTGCTTATCATACGATGTATTTATTTTCTGAAGCACCATGAACAATAACGAGTTCACCAAATTTACTTTATTTTTACTGCTATTGTGTGCAATAGTACTAATGGGTTGTAATAATACCAAATATCTCGCTAGTGGTGAAACCCTATATAACAAATCAAATATCTATTTATCATCTAGTCACCCAATACCCAATAAAGCCAAACTCAAAACCGAATTACTAAACTATACCAGCATAAAACCCAATACCAAAATGCTTGGTATATTTCGTACACGCCTCTTTTTCTATAACCGCTTCAAAGCCTATAAGGATAAAAAAAAGGGACTGAGAAGCAATCTATTTCGCAATTATGCAGAAGCTCCTGTTCTAACAGATAGTTTACTGATTAGTCGTTCTGTTAAAAATATTGAACGCGCACTGTTTGATCGGGGCTATTTTTATAATGATGTTCGTTTTGAAACAAGCACCGAAAAACAAAAAACAACTGTTGAGTATTTTGTAAATATCCAGCAGGCTCCATATAAAATTCGACGAGTTTACTACCCAACAGACTCCCTTCCTAATGACCCTTTTGTTCGAACCGACTCAAGCCAACTAACTCCCAATATGTTGAACATTCTTTCTGATAATCAAAAAGAAAGTATTTTAAAACCTGGACAAGATTTCTCAGAACAAAGACTTAGAGAAGAAATGAATCGCCTTACTAGCAACTTCCGCAATAGAGGCTATTACGATTTTTCAGGGAGTCAGTACATTCACTTTGATATAGATAGCACCATAGACAAACGCTTATTGGATGTATATGTTCGAATTAAAAATCCAAGTGATAGCACCCAACACATAAAATACAATATCAATGAAGTATATATCTTCCCTGCATACAATCACCCAACACATAAATCCGCTATTTTAGATACCCTCCTCATTGAAACACCAGCAGGCAAAACAGACTGGCACTACATCACTCCTAGTCCTAGCCCTTTCAAATACAGGGCTATTCTAAACAAACTACGTATCCACAAAAACTGGAGCTATTCCGAATACGATCACCGTCTAGCACTTCGCCACTTCTTAGAACTAGGCGTATTTAAATATGCCAATATTCGTTACAAGAAAGTTCCGGGACAACCTCTTTTAGATAGTTATATTCAACTGACGCCTGCCAAACGAAAAGGCACCTCCTTTGAAGCAGAACTAAACAGTATTTCAGGAAGCACTTTTCAAAACTCCTTATTAGGAACCGCTATTTCTACGTCATACCTCAATAAAAATTTATTTGGAGGAGCCGAGCGTTTTTCATTTAACTTAGCAGGAGGAATGGAATTAAATCCGAACCCTATTCGTACCAATTCGAGTATGATCAATACCGTTGACCTCAATGGTGAATTCAGTCTCAATATTCCCCGTTTTATCTTTCCATTTCGTATCGTTAAATACAATACCCGTTTCTATATACCACATACCATTACCCGACTAGGTATTAGCTATATCAACCGAGTACGACTTTACAACCTTAACACCTACAATTTCGCCTTTGGATACGACTGGCGTGTCACCGAAAAAGTCAAACACGCATTCAACCCCATTATCCTTAGTTTTATTAATGTAAGCAACGAAACAGAAGCATTCAAAAACCAATTAGCTGCAAACCCACTTTTACAAAAAAGTTTTGAAGAACAATTTATATTAGGAGGCAACTATACCTTCATCTACAATAGCCAAAAACTAAATCAATACTCAAATTTTAATTACTTCAGAGGCAGCCTTGATGTATCAGGAAATGTCGCGAACCTTCTTTTGTTACCATTAAGTCAAATTAGCAATGTCAGTGGTGATAAAATATTTGGTGTTCCTTACTCGCGTTATGTCAAGGCAGACTTCGATATGCGCCACTATCACTACTTCAGAAACAACAACCCCATTATTAGTCGAATTGCGCTAGGAATAGGGGTACCTTATGGAAATGGAGATGGGGCAGCAGTTCTTCCCTTTGTTAAACAATTTTTTATTGGAGGGCCTGGAAACCTACGCTCCTTCAGCATTCGCAGTCTTGGGCCAGGTGCCGTTCCCTACTATACGCTCGAACAAGGAGCGACCTATCTCGAAGTAGATAGTATCGGATTTAGCGAATTTGATCGCTCTGGAGAAATGAAAATAGAAGCCAATTTAGAATATCGTTTTAATATCACTGGGCTATTTAAAGGAGCCATATTTGCAGATGCGGGTAATATTTGGAATATCAAAGACGACCCCAAACGCCCTAACGCATTGTTTAAACCAAGTCAATTCTGGAAACAAATAGCCCTCGGAACAGGCTTTGGCATAAGAATGGATTTTAGTTACTTTGTGATGCGTTTCGACCTAGCCACTCCCCTTCACGACCCACGACTTCCAGCAGGCAACCGTTGGGTATTTGGGCGAAACCGCACCCTCTACCAAAACGCAGGTAATCGAAATATTATCTTAAATTTGGCAATTGGTTATCCTTTTTAATCCCTTACAACTATGACCCAAGAAGCAAGTCCCAAAAAAATAGATCCCAAAATACTGCTTGTCGTTGGAGCAGTACTCGCCTTTATTATCATCTTTAATATGCGCGACCGCAGCCCTGCTGACAACGATGCCCGCAGTCGTTCTCCCATCAAACAACAAGCCGTTCCATCTCAAAATGCCGCAAACAAACAAACCACAGGGCAAGGCAGAAAATACTGGAATGATATAGGAGCCAAGCAATTGGAAGAAGGTAAATTTCAAGAAGCACTCAATTCCTTTCAAAAAGTGATTGATCTTGACCCTCGCCAAACAGCAGGTTATAACAACAAAGGCATCACCTTTACCAAGCTTCAACAATACGACCAAGCCATCAATAGCTTTAAACAAGCTATCGCCATCGACTCTACCTTTACTGACGCCTTTTTTGGCTTAGGAAAATCTTTCGAACTCAAAAAACAAACCGAAAAAGCATTGTTATACTACAATAAAACCCTACAACTAGACCCACAAAGCAAACGCACCTTACTACGAGTTGGGAATATTTACGATCAACAAAAAAATTATACTAAAGCTATCAACATCTACCGTCAAACCCTCCAAATAGACCCCGAATACTATACTGCTCACTACAATATCGGCAATGCCTTCCTCGATCAAAAACAAATAGACAGTGCTATTGTCCACTATAATGCCGCCATTAAAATCAATCCCGAATACGCAAAGCCTTACGTCAATCTAGCACACTGTGTACGTACCAAAGGTGACTCAGCACAAGCACAAATCTATTTTCGAAAAGCACTTGCCCTTGATCCTGAACTTCAAAGTCGCGTCAAAAAAGCAAAATAAAGTCCCCACACTTATCGCGACAAACTCATATACACCACATCATAACTTCCATCATTATACACATACTCTGTCTCCCACAATTGATACCGCTTTTTACTCTCTACCACCTCATAAATCGTCGTTTCCCGATCTAGGGTCAAATACACCTCATCTTGTGTATTGGCCCACGAAATCGGCCCTTCCGACACCCAACCTCCTCCTTCATCAAATAAATACCAACCTGTACTATTGTCCTCAAATGAAAAAGAGCCATAATCAAAAATAATATAATCTCGAATCGGATCACCATAACGATCATACTCAATTCGCTGATATTCATCAATAAACCATACCGAATCCCCCAAGCGATTATACAATTTACTCCCATCTGAACAAGCACCACTAATTAGCACGACTAAAGTAGCAAAAAATACAACAGAAAATTTCGACATAGACATCATTCATTTTTTGGTCATCAATACCTCCAAAGATAAAATACCACCTTCACAATTAAAATTACATTTTTTAACACCTGTCCCACCCATTCATTACCTTTTTTTTCATACATTTGGGCGTGTGTCTCACGCGAACCATTCAAACATTAATCAATCATATTATGCCTACAACCACATCTAATTCCTCGCACCTCGCACAAAAGTCCTTGTGTATTTTTTTGCTTACTTTCTGCGCTTTATGGTTCACCAGTTGCAGCCCCAAAACCACCAAAATACCCGATCTAAAAGCCGACGAACTTCCCGTAGCAGTCGCACAAAAAAAATTATACACCGAAGATCCCAAAGGTTATAAAGTACAAATCGGTGCTATGGTACCCGACTTCAAATTTACCCTTACAGATGGTACCGAAATGAATATTCGTGACCTACGCGGCAAACCCGTTATGCTCCAATTCACCGCAAGTTGGTGTGGTGTCTGCATCAAAGAAATGCCCCATATCGAAAAAGAAATCTGGCAAGCCTACAAAGACAAAGGCATGCAGGTCATTGGAATTGACCGTGACGAACCCCTCGAAAAAGCACAATTCCTTATTGACAAAACCAACATCACTTATCCCCTCGCCCTTGATCCAGGTGCCGAAATATTTGGCTTATTTGCCGACAAAAAAGCAGGTGTCACCCGCAATGTCATTATTGACCAACAAGGACGCATTGTCTTCTTGACCCGCCTATTCAACCAAGCAGAATTTGATAATATGAAAGGGGTAATTGGGTATTTGAATGGTGAGGAAGCACCCATTTATAACGCATCTACACCTCAAGCAGTCACTCCCACAAAAAACAGTAATCCTCCAACAGGTATCATTGGCAAATTAACAAATGTTGATGCTCAATATAATAACATTTATCTACTCAAAATCAATACCCCTGGCGACTATTTCAATGGGAGTAGTGCATTGGTTATAGATAGTGCCGCCATTGATAAAGATGGCCACTTTCAGTTTCCCAAATTTAATGACTTAGATACGACTTATGTCTACCGACTAAACCTAGCTCCCAATGCTCGTAAAGGCGGGCAGATGATCCGCAATTATCAATCAAATAATTACGTATTCCTCATCAATGAAAAACATCCAATACACATCAAAGCGGATGCGCGTGCTATTAGTCGCACCTATGAACTAGGTAAAACCAAAGGAACCCAAAATCATCTACTCAAAGAAATCAACCAAATAGAAGATGTTTTTTATATGGTTGGAGATACCCTACAACCACAACTCAAAGCAGCTAAAGATCAACCTGAGAAACTAAAGGCGATCAAACAAAACTACCTCACCCGAATGATGCAATACATGGATACGGTCATGTTACCAAACTACCAACAACGTTTGGAAATAGAAACCGACCCGCGTATTGCTTCTATTATGATGAAGAATATCGACTATGATATGGATATGGAAAATGACCTTCCCTACTACGATAAGGTCATGACCAACTTTGTGGTCAATGAAGTGCAACACCCTTATGTCGATTGGTGGAAAAAAGAAATTCACGATGCTGCTACCTTTTTGCCCGTAGGCAGCAAGGCACCTAATTTCACCCTCCCTACACCAAACGGCGGAGCATTGAGCCTATACGACACTAAAGCCAAGCTCATCCTCATTGATTTTTGGGCATCTTGGTGTGGGCCTTGCCGCAAAGAAAATCGGAAAACAGTTGCCCCACTTTACGAAAAGTACAAGGAGCAAGGATTTGAGGTCATTGGTGTAAGTACAGATACTGAAAAGGAAAGCTGGCTGCAAGCTATCGAAAAAGATAAAGCCGTTTGGCCACAGGTAGGCGACTTAATGGGTGATCAATCGCCTATTCGTACAGAATATCTCATCAAAGCCCTTCCTAGCACCTTTTTAGTAGACGAAAACTTTAAGGTGTTGGCAAAAAATAAGAAAGGAATGGATTTGGAAAAATTTGTGGAGGCTTACTTGAAGAATAAATAAATTTTTCATCATTTCTTAACACGCCCCAATACCTTCTCTATCGCCTCATTCTTGCCCAACTTCAACTCCTCGTATAAGGCTTCTATAAACTTGTCCTTATCTCTTGGGTAATCTATCGAATAATCAGGTGTAATACCTACATTTTCGTAGTTATTGCCAGACAAGTCGTGATAAATTTCATTCGAGCATTCATACTCCCAACCATTCGGTAAGACCTTATCTAAGGTAGAGGAAAAGATACCTTCGGTAGTAGAACCAATTCGTGTAAAATTAGCTAGTGCTAAACTACCGAGGGTAAGGAGTTCGGCTGCACTTGCTGTTCGATGGCTAGTGATTAAATAAACAGGCCCTTCAAAACGTTTGCTACTCGGCTGCGTACGAATAGATTGATGGTTATGAATGGCATTTCCTTCCCATGCTTTTTTCGATGCAACCTCTTGGGGCTTGGCACAAAAATGATTTAACAGTTCCATCGCTACTCCATCTTTTCCTCCACCATTAAAGCGAATATCAAGGATAAAGGACTTTGCAGCCGCTAGTTCCGTGATAATTTCGTCCATTCGTTTTTTCATTCCCGCCTCTTCATCTGCTCGTTGTGGTTCATCTTTTCGTGTATCTGCATGACGAGCATAATTATAATAAAAATCTGGAAATGGCACCTTTTCAGGAATACCATAATCTGCTTGGATCACCATTCCATTCACTTGTACATAGCCAATATCCTCATTAATCATTCCCCAACGTACCATTCCCCCATTGCCCTGTCGTACACTATCGACGTACAGGGTAGCAATCTGCTCTCCTAGTTGTAGTTCATGTAGGAAATTATATTTGGAAGGCGTTGTATTCATCACCTCTTTATGCGCTTTATATCCTTCAAGTAATTCATCGGGAACCCCCATTTTCACATGTCCATCATTCAATAGGTCGATCATTTCCTCAAATATCAAAAATAGTTCTAATTCTGTCGTATTGGGAGTCAGTTTCGCTTTTTGTTTGTGATACACTTCTTGCCAGTCAATTCCCTTTACGTCAAAGGCACTATAATTTTCATTAAAGGTATGCCAAAATACTTCAAAATTGTGAGTAATATCATTTCCTTTAGAGGTCGTTTCTATTGTACAGATTTCAGGCAATTGATCCAATTTGTTAAAGACCCATCGGTCTATTCCATGTTTAATGATTAAAGATCGTTCATTGACTGTTACAATTTCTCCAAAGTCTAAAATATGCTCTGAAAAAGATAAGGAACAATGTACTTTGCAAATGTCATACACTGCAATCATTGTATCCTTCAATTCAATAATTCGACTGTATCCTTCTTGCTGCCAAATCCCATCTGTACTGCTGACTGTATTACTTGGAATATTCTCTGTTACAAGGTCTTTTTTTGCTGTACAAGCAGTACCTAAGCAAAGGATAACACTTACTACAACGATTAAAATGGGAAACTTCATTGTTTTAATTTTGATTGTTTTGAAGGAATAGGTTCATTTGTTTACCAATCAAAAGTAGAAAGCTTCTAGGTAG
>JAHDCM010000076.1 GCA_020629895.1 Bacteroidota bacterium | reverse complement strand
GCAACTACAAACGGATAGCCCGACCTTTTTTCGCCTTTTTTGCCTGACGTTCATGCGTGAACGGGCAAAAAAGGCGAAAAAAGGACACGCCCTAAAAAATAAAAATAGTTGGTTGTTTAGGCTAATTCTAATGCAATGCGCATCATATCTACATACGACTTTTCTCGTTCTGCATGACCTGAAAACGCGCCTGTTTTGATATTGTCGCTAACGGTGAGGATGGTAAGGGCGCGTGCATTGAGGCGACTGGCGAGGGTGAATAAAATTTGGCTTTCCATTTCGACGCCTAAGATGCCTTGTTTTTCCCATTTGTCCCAACGGTTGGGATTGTCATCGTAGAAGGTATTGGTGCTGAAGATACTGCCTTGATGGGTTTCGATGCCTAGCTCTTTGGCGATATTGTAGGCTTTGAAGAGGAGTTCAAAATCGGCAGTGGCGGCGTAGTGCATCACACCGAAATAGGCGGTATTGGCTCCTGAATCGCCAGATGCACTCATGGCTAAAATGACTTCGCCTAATTGTAGGTGTTCTTGGATGGCTCCGCAGGTTCCTACACGGATGAGGTTTTTAACGCCATAGGTTTGGATTAATTCATTGACATAGATACTGGTACTTCCCATGCCCATTCCTGCTCCTTGAATAGAGACGCGTTTACCTTTGTAATAGCCTGTATATCCAAGCATGTTTCGAACTCGGTTGTAGCATATCACATCTTCGAGCATGGTGTCTGCTACGTGTTTTGCTCGTAAAGGGTCGCCAGGTAATAAGACGGTTTCTGCAATTTCGCCCACTTTGGCTTCTATATGTACGCTTGCCATGTTATATTGGTTTTCAGTAATAGATAAAAATTTGGTGATGCTTGGAGTAACAATTAACTATACTCCATAAGGAATCCAGATGTTTTTGATTTCACTGGCTCTTCTCAATAAGTCCTCTCCTACGGATGTTTCAGGGTTGTTCCAATCTGTAAACTTGCCATAATTGGTCCAGGTTCGCTTCATGTTTTCGACGGCATTGAGTTCGACCATTTTACTTCCTTCTTTGCTGCCAAAATACCAGATACCGTCTACATCATCATGTTTAGAAAGGACATCGGCTAGTTCATCTTTGTTACCTGTTACAATGTTGATGGTACCACCTGGCATATCGGATGTTTCTAGGACTTGGTAGAGGTCGGTAGCAGAAAAAGGATATTTTTCGGAGGGGACTACGACCACATTATTGCCCATTGTAATAGCGGGAATAACAGTAGAAATAAAGCCTAAGAGAGGGAAATCATCGGGGCATACAATGGCCATGACGCCGAGGGCTTCGGGCATGGCAAGAGTGACATTTTTGTGGGTGGTGTGGTGTACGCGCCCATCGTATTTGTCGGCATAAGCGGCATAGGTAAATAGTCGGTCAATGGATGCTTCGACTTCGGCTTGGGCTTCTTTTTTGACTCTTCCTGTCATTTGCACGAGGCGGTTGACAAATTCAGTTTTGCGAATTTCGAGATTTTCGGCTAGGTAATATAAAATTTGTGCTTTGGAATGTCCTGTTAAACCTGCCCATTTTTTGTTGCCATGTGCAGCCTCTACGGCATTTCGAATATCTTTGCGGTTGCCCTTTGACACTTCTCCAATGTACTGCCCACTTGGGTTTTTGATGGTCATACTATAGCCTCCGTCTGGGCGTTTTTGCTTGCCTCCAATGTACATTTTAGCAGTTCTATCTATACCTAATGATGGAACAGTGGCTGCGACTTCTTCTTTTTTCTTTTCTTTGATTTTATAAAATGATTGGTTGGCGAGTTCGCCTTTACTTAGAGGCTCAAGGTATTCGAATAAGCCTTCTCGTCCTCCTTCTCGCCCAAAACCTGATTCGCGATACCCTCCAAATCCTGAAGCGGCGTCAAAGACATTGGTACAGTTGACCCAGATGGTACCTGCCTTAATTTTAGGAGCAATGTCTAATGCGAGATTGATATTTTCTGTCCATACACTGGCAGCCAAGCCATAGCGTGTATTATTGGCTAATTTAATGACTTCCTTGTGGGAACGGAAGCTCATAGCGACTAATACGGGTCCAAAAATTTCGACTTGTGCAACGGTGGAAGAGGGAGCGACATTGGTAAATAAGGAAGGTGGATAAAAATAACCATCTTTGGGGCAGGCCCATGAAGGTTGCCACAGCGTACAGCCTTCTTTTACACCTTGTTGTACGAGACTGTCAATCACTTTGAGTTGTACGGGGGCAACAATGGCTCCCATATCAATGCCTTTGTCAAGAGAATTGCCAATCCGCAATTTTTCCATTCTGGCTCTGATCTTCGCATAGAGTTTTTCGGCAACACTTTCTTCTACTAATAAGCGAGAGCCTGCACAACACACTTGCCCTTGATTGAACCAAATCGCATCAACAACACCTTCAACGACACTGTCGAGGTCAGCATCTTCAAATACGATAAATGGGGATTTCCCGCCTAATTCGAGAGATAGTTTTTTCCCTGAACCTGCTGTTGCTCGTCGAATGATTTTACCCACTTCGGTAGAGCCTGTAAAGGCAATTTTGTTAACGTCTTTGTGTTTGACTAATGCTGCACCTGCTTTGCCATCGCCAGTGATGATATTGACTACTCCTTTGGGCAATCCAATTTGATCGCATATTTCGGCAAACAGGAGGGCGGTTAGGGAGGTAAATTCAGCGGGTTTGAGTACGACGGTATTTCCCATTGCTATGGCGGGAGCAATTTTCCATGCCAGCATTAATAGGGGGAAATTCCAGGGAATGATTTGCCCGACTACCCCAATTTCTTTATAGTTTTTGAGTTCGGTTTCTCGTAGTTGCGCCCAGCCTGCGTGGTGGTAAAAATGCCTTGCAACGAGAGGAATATCAATATCACGGGTTTCGCGAATGGGCTTGCCATTGTCCATTGATTCGAGAACGGAAAATAAGCGCGCATGTTTTTGTATTTGTCGAGCAATAGCGTACAAATATCTAGCTCGTTGATGTCCGCTTAAAGCGGCCCAAGCGGGTAAGGCTTTTTTGGCGGCACTAACGGCCTTGTCTACATCTTTAGCATCGGCATCGGCAAGCAGGGCTAGTTTTTCTTCCGTAGAAGGGCTGATGCTGTCAAAGTATTTTTTAGATGTAGGAGTTTGCCATTTACCATCAATATATAGTTGAAACTTTCGTTTGTGTTTGTCAAGAAATGCATTGGCTGCATTGGCACTTTCAGGTGCAGGACCATATTCCATGGTGTCGAATATTTCTTTTATCTTCATAGTACTTTTTTTATTGAGGATTGGGGAAGGTGAGACAAAAATGAACTAATAATATTAGGCTACGGGGTGTCGGTAGGAAGCCGAATAGCGACCCGTAACAAAATGCTCTAATTGTCTTTCAATGTCGGCTAATAAGCTACTTGCTCCGAATCGAAATAAGTCGGGTTGTAGCCAATCGTGACCGAGTTCTTCTTTCATTAAAATGAGCCAATTGAGTGCGTCTTTGGCTTTACGAATTCCTCCCGCAGGTTTAAATCCTACTTTCAATCCTGTTAGTTCTTCATATTCTCTAATGCAGCGAATCATCACCAAACTAACACCAATTGTCGCATTTACCGATTCTTTACCTGTACTGGTTTTGATAAAGTCCGAACCAGCCATCATACTGACCCAACTTGCCTTCGCCACTTTGGTATAGGTTGGAATTTCACCTGTTGCCAAAATGGTTTTCATGTGTGCTTCTCCACAAGCTTCTCTACATGCTTTCACCTCCTCATATAATTCTTTCCATTTTGATTGTAGCACTAAATTTCGGCTAATCACAATATCAATTTCAGTGGCTCCAGCCGCTACGGCTAGTTCAATTTGAGTTAGCTTCTCTTTCAATGGAATTTTTCCTGCGGGAAAACCTGTTGAGACTGCTGCAATCGGAATCTGGCTTTCTCCTAGTGCCTCTACTGCATCTGGAATCATATTATGGTACACACAAACAGCACCAGTCATTAGGTTTTGGTTTGCCATTCCTAGTGCCTCTAATAAATCTTGTCGGACGGGTGCTTGTGCTTTGGCACAAAGGCGGGCGACATTGCTTTTGGTGTCATCTCCAGCAAGGGTAGTTAGGTCAATACAACTAATGGCTTTGAGCAACCAAGCAGCTTGCCACTCTTTTTTAATCGACCTTCTTTTAGTGATGGTAGCCGCCCTCCTTTCTACGGCACTTTTATTAATATTAATTGCCTCGAAAAGAGCTGCATCAAAAGGGATGATTTCATTTCTTTTATGAGCGTGCTTGTTTTTTTCGCTAGTGGTGGTGCTTTTAGCTTTTTTAGTTGCCATGGACTTAATCGTTAGTTAATTAAAATGCGAATTTTAAGTACTTATAAGGTTTTAATGATGATGGGAGAAGCAGTGACCTTGTTATCTGAAAAATCATAGGCTAAATCGAGATAGCTTGTTGCTTTTTCAAAACAAGCCTGATTGGCAGCATATAAAATGGCAAGCGGTTCTCCTGCTTCTACTCGATCTCCTATTTTCTTTTTTAGAAGAATCCCTGCTCCTAAATCAATTTTACTTTTCTTGGTTATACGTCCTGCTCCTAATGCCACAGAAGCACGCCCAATCTCAAAGGCACTCAACTGAGAAATATATCCTGATTGGGGACTGTTATACGTGTAAGAATGAGAACTACAAGGCAATAAATTAGGCTGATCAACCATCGTAATATCCCCTCCTTGTGATTGGATAAGTTCTTTAAATTTTTGAAGGGCTGTTCCATTATCCAGTAATTGTTGTAAGGTTTCTTTCCCTTCTTCTAAACTCTTCACTTTGTTTGCAAAAAGGAGCATATTGGCACCTAGTACCAAACATAGTTCAACCAGATCATCAGGCCCATTTCCTTTCAGTGTTTCAATCGCCTCTTTCACTTCCAAGGCATTCCCTACTGAAAAGCCAAGTGGTTGATCCATCGCCGAAATGATAATCGCTACCTGACGGTTCATTTTTTGCCCAATCCGAATCATCATCTGTCCCAAATCCTCCGCTTTCTCTAATGTTTGGATAAAGGCCCCATTTCCCAATTTCATATCAATGACAATCGCGTCGGCACCACAAGCTAGTTTTTTACTCATAATGCTAGAAGTAATCAAGGCACGATTGTTAATGGTAGCGGTTACATCTCTGAGGGCATAAAGTTTTTTATCGGCAGGAACTAAATTGGCACTTTGCCCACACAAAGCAACCTGATGTGTTTTTACTTTTTGAATAAAATCTGGAATACTAATGTCTACATCAAAGCCATCGAAAGATTCTAATTTATCAATCGTACCTCCTGTATGTCCCAAGCCCCTACCTGACATTTTAGCTACTGGCACTCCCGCTGCTGCTACTAGTGGAGCTAAGACAATGGTTGTTTTATCCCCTACTCCACCTGTGCTATGTTTATCTACAATCACCCCCTCAATATCCGACAAATCAATTTGCTCACCTGATTGTAAAACGGCACTGGTAAGGTAAGCTGTTTCGACATCATTCATTCCTCTAAAGTACAAGGCCATCAAAAATGCACTAATTTGATAGTCAGGTATGGTACCTGCAACAAGGCCATCAATGAGTAATTGAATTTCTTCTTGACTCAATTCTAAACCATCTCTTTTCTTTTTAATAATGTCAAACATGCACTTATTTTATCCTTTCAAAAAAATAAAGGACAACAAAGTTAATTATTTTTCAATACTATGGTAATTTATGGAGCTAAAATAACAAAAGGCTTTGTAGAATTAAGTAGTAATCCTTGTTAGAAGCTTAACAATTGGTAAGCACCAAACGCAAACACATACGCCAAGACCAACATAAATACAAACTGAATGATCGCATATTTCCAAGTACCCGTTTCCTTTTTCACAATCGCCACTGTACTCATACATTGTAGTGCAAACACATAAAATAAGAGGAGAGAAATAGAGGTTGCCCAATCATAACGCGGACGCTCTGTATTGCCGACCCGTTCACTTTGCAAACGTTGTACAATACTCATTTCTTCCTCCGATTCGATACTATAAATGGTAGCAAGCGTACCCACAAATACTTCACGAGCAGCAAAAGAACTAATAAGAGCAATACCGATTTTCCAGTCGTACCCAAGTGGACGAATAACAGGTTCAATGGCTTTTCCAGCATAACCCAAGTATGAATATTCTAAATTAACTGACTCTTGACTAACCTCAATGTTAGCAGGTGCAGTGGCTTGTTCTTGGGTGTGTAGTTCTTGAAGACGGGCTTCATTATGAGGGCTATAACTAGCCAGAAACCATAACACAATCGAAATAAATAAAATAACCTTACCCGCTTCTACTACAAACGACTTGGTTTTGAGGTACATACTATAAATGATATTTCTCCAATTAGGCATACGAAAAATGGGCAGTTCGAGTATCCAATAATTCTGCTCCTCCTCTTGCGTATTTTTGCTCACTAACCAAGCTACTACAAGCGTCGCAACAACACCCAACAAATACAAAAGAAGCAAAGCAAATCCTTGCGCTCCAAAATAAGCATCAGCAGGAAATAAAATAGCAATAAGGATGGTGTAAACGGGCAGTCGCGCGCTACAAGTCATCAACGGAGAAGCAAAAATGAGGGCGAGGCGTTCACGAGGATTGGTAATAATACGCGTACTCATAATCGCAGGAATAGCACAAGCCCAACTAGTCATCAAGGGAATAACACTATGTCCACTTAGTCCAAAGCGTTTTAAAAAAACATCAGAAATAAAAGAGATACGGGCCAGATAACCCGTATGTTCAAGAATGCCGAGTAAGAGAAATAAAATAGCAATTTGAGGAATAAAAATAATGACCCCACCAATACCTGCGATAATACCATCGGCAAGTAAACTACGAAACCATCCTTCAGGAAGGGTATTGTTAACCCACTCCACCAAAAATCCCATCGTAGCATCTATCCAATCCATTGGATAACTAGAAAGCGAAAAAACAGCCTGAAAAACCAAGAAAAGAATAAATAAAAAGATCAGTACCCCCCAAACTGGATGCAGTAGAATATGATCCCATTGTTTAGTTTTAGAAAGATATTTGGTACCCGATAAACCTTGCACCGACTCTCTTACAATGCCCTCTACTGCTTTTACTCGACTACTATAATCGGTTTCTAGCTCTTTGAGCGACACATTAGCTTGTAGGCGTTCTCGATAATAATTATCCACCTCCATCCCCTTTACTTCTGCATGTGCACTCAGATTAATCGCTTTCGGAATATGCGTACTCCACTTATCAATCACTCGCCTTAAATCATCGAAACCATCGCCATTATTCGAGTTGACCGATACTACTGGACACCCAAGCCGTTGTTGTAAACTACGTTCATCTACTTGCAACTGATTGCGCTGCATTTCATCTTTGAAATTAATCACAAAGATAGACGGTAATTGTAAGTCAGCGACTTGTGAAAAAAGCACCAAACTTTCTTCTAGTTGCATTCCATTAGCTACAAATAAGACCGTATTTCCTGATGGAGATAAATCGAGGAGGTAATTTTTGGAAATAACTTCTTCGGGAGAGTTCGTATCAAGGGAGTAAAGACCAGGAAGATCTGTCACTTTTTTCTTTTGAAACTGCCCTGTTTTCACCTGCACCGTCACTCCCGCATAGTTTCCTACTTTTTGATTGAGTCCAGTGAGTTGATTAAATAAACTGGTTTTTCCAGCATTGGGTTGTCCGACGAGTACTAGTTCGCTCATTGTATATATGTCCATTCAATTTTTTCAAAGTCTGTCTTTCTTAACGATAGCATTCGGTTCCCAATACTAAGATTGACCAGCTTGAATAACTGAGGACTGTAATCAATGTGAAAGATGGTACCTACTCGAATATTATAAGCAAGTAAGAACACCTTAAAAGCATCATCTCCTTTGATATTGGTTACTTTTGCCGTTTTCATTATTTACGCACTTATTTAGACTTTGTATAAATAAGGACAAAAGTAAGACTTTATTCAATGATACACTAATTTACTAAACTTTTTCCCAATCCCATCAGCCATTGTTTTGCCTGTTTACTATAAAACAAGCTCCGCAAATAATTCATATTTTTAAACTGCCCCTCCACCAATCGCCACCTTGTTCCATCCTGCACCATCCAGCCATTATCTAGGGCAACTTGTAGAGAATCAGCAAACACCTCCCCCAAAGAATGTCCAAATCGTTTTTGAAAACGCATCTCATCCAGAAAGCCATAATTAAAAGAATAGAGCAGATATTTGGCATATAATTCTGCGGCAGGTAAGCGATAAAAATCGCCGATCACCGACTCCCCTTTCATCACTTGTTCAATATATGCATCCACTTTGTAAGTATTAAAATACCAATAGTCGTCAATTTGATTCGACGAATAATTACCCAAACCCAAATAAGCCGCACCATCCAACAGACGGCCTTCAAAATAGGCACTCGTACCTGTTTCATCAGGATATTTAGAGTAATTGACCGAACCATAAGGCGCGTAATAGCCTGCTTCGGTAAGCAGTTGATACGCCAAATCATACATCGCTCCATACTTCTCAATAGAAGGCAAAGATTTGGTTTTACGAGTCAATGCGCGCCCTTTACCCCGATACAAACAATCATAAGTAGTAATCGAATCAGGAGCCAATTCAATAATCCGCTCAATATCGTACTGCCAATCAATGATAGATTGCTGCGGTAAGCCAAAAATGAGGTCCGCATTAAAGCGTTTAAAGCCCACTTTTCGAATATTAGCAACTGCCTCTTCATTTTTGCGAATATGTAAGCTGCGATTTACATCCGCCAAATTGGTGACATTAAAACTCTGTATGCCCATACTCACTCGTTCTACACCATAATCAAGGAGCATTTGTAACTTATCCAATTCATTGGCAGCTATATTTGGAGTTGTTTCGATACTCAATGGAAACAAATGTTGTTTTTTCGCATTTTCGATAAAAGGAGTTAATTGTTGTAGCACTTTTTGTAATAATGGAATAGGAAGGCGCGTAGGCGTCCCTCCACCAATATCAATTCCTTTTATTTGCACTTCTGGATGTAAGACATCTTCATAAGAAACGATCTCCTTGCAAAGTGCTTCTGTATAAGCTTCAAAAACACTTTCTTTGTTTCGCACATCTACCGCAAAATTGCAATAATAACACTTGGATTCGCAAAAAGGAATATGTAGATATAATAACAATTCTTTCTCCTGATTAAATAATCCTTCCTGCTTAGACGCGCGAAAATGTTGCATAAAATATGCACGACGTGGAGGGTATTGTATAGTAAATTCGTGGGGGTAATCTTTGATAAAATGAAGCCAATTTTGCATAAACTATATTTTAAATGTCAGGCTTTGGAGATCGGTCGTATTTTAATATGGGCGCATCCTCGTTTTTGTTGAAAAAGATGCCATCAGTGAGACACTGGTGGCATCTTTTTCAACAAAAACGAGGTCGGGCTATTCGCTTGTAGTTGGCTTACACACACTAGTTCAGCTAAAACGCCTAGCAGTGTCTTCCTTCGTCAGCCCTGCTAGGCGTAGCTTCACAAAGTGTCTGTTTCGCCAAGCTACCGCTACTATCCCTTGCGCAATAGGCAATGATTGGATGCCTGAATGATTGATTGAAGATTGATCGTTTCGTCGTTAAGCATCAATCGTTTCATCATTAACCGTCAATCGTTTTGTCGTTAATCGTTCCATCGTCGATCTTACAATTTCCGCTGCCTCTCGCACCTGTTTCTCTTGCAACGTTTGGTGAATCCCCATGAAAAAACTACACTTGCCTACTTCTTCGGTATTGACTAACCCCTCATGATACAAATGCGTATAAGCAGGATGCTTGTGAATCGCTCCTCCCATAATACTACGCACCTCTACCCCACCTTCCATAATTTCTTGTGTCATCTGCTCTTTTAACTCAGCCGCTACGATAATTGGAAACACAAACGGACTAATGTTATACTCATTTTTGAAAATACGAATTCCCTCTACCTCTTTCAAGGCATCATATACCAGGTTGTAATACTTATTGCGAGTCGCTTCTTGTTGTTCCCATGTTTGTAGTTGAAAGCGACCAAAACAAGCATTTAGCTCCGACATTTCGACATTAACACCTAATCGCTCATACCAGAAATTGTGGTTAATTCCTTCAGGAGCCGTACAATTTTCTTTATCATAATGACAAGAACAACGACGGCCCCAATGAATGATTGATTCAATCAGGCGGTGCGTTTCAGGATCAGGTACCACCACTGCTCCTCCTCCATAAGAACTGAGATGATGAGGATGATAAAAACTGTGGGTAATAATGTCGCCAAATTCATAGATCAATTGGTCATTGATTCGCAAATCCATTGTTTCGCAAGCATCCTGTACCAGCAAGGCTCCATATTGTTCGCAAAGCTGTTTAACTCCTTGCAAATCGGCAGGAAAACCGAGGAAGTGCGTCACACAAACACAGGCGACCTCCTCACTCATATGCCTAGCCAATGCCTCCGTAGACATATTAAAATGGAGTTTTTCCACATCTACCAATTCGACTTCAAACCCCTGTAAAGCAAAGGAAGAAATAGTGGTAGGAAAGCTAAAACCTGCTAGTAGCACCTTGTTTCGTTTGGGCATGAGTTGGCGAACAGCTATCGCTGCCGCTAAGTTTGCCGAAGAACCCGAATTAACTAAACTAATGTATTCAACGCCTAGTATATCTCGCAAAGAAGCCGCTAAAAGCTTTATATTGCGGCGATTTTCATTCAGTTCCTGATCAAGGAATTGTCC
>JAHDCM010000075.1:8183-10861 GCA_020629895.1 Bacteroidota bacterium | reverse complement strand
ATTTGTTATCTCCATCATCCTATCATTCAATTATCCTATCACCCAATCATTGTCTTGCGTGAGGGATAGTAGTGGTAGCTTGACGAAGTAGAAAAGTAGTGAGGCACGACTAGCAGGGCTGACAGCGGAAGACACTGCTAGGCGTAGTCGCTGAACACTTTTTCTACGAGGCAACTACAAGCGGATAGCCCGACCTTTTTTCGCCTCGTGCCTGTCGATGCGTGAACGCATTGATAGGCGAGGCGAAAAAAGGACACGCCCAATAATAATAGGACGCTTACCCAAACAACGACTGTAACTTCATGGCTACGCTCATATCGCCTTTGATTTGTACCTTGCCTGCCATTACAGCTCCCATTGGGTTCAATTCGCCACTTAGTAGCTCTTTAAAATCGTCCATAGATACATTTACGACACAGTCTGCGTCTTTGTCTTCGGTACTTACATTGTTGGCATCGCCTGATCCATCAATGTAAATTTGCTCCTCTCCAAAGTTAAATTTAAGGGTATTTCCTAGTGCGTCGGCATTGGTTGCACGTTCTTTGACGCTGGCTAAAACAGTTTCTAAACTCATGATTGTGGTATTTTGTTGATTAGAAATAGTTGCTGCTTGCTTGGCTTGTCCATTATTGGAGGAAGCGGCAGGTTTAACAGCAGATTTAGATTTATGATTAGTAGAAGAAGCGGAATTATAGGATACGTCGTCGATTACCATTTTGGCAATGATTTCGCGCATAATTTCTGAGGTTCCTCCTCCGATGGTTCCTACACGGCTGTCGCGGAACATACGAGCTGCTTTGTACTCTTCCATGAAGCCGTAACCGCCGAAAAATTGGAGGCATTGATAGGCGGCTTTGTCGGATAACTCGGTGGCTAGTAATTTGGCCATTGAGCATTCTTTCACGGCATATTGCCCATCGCTATGTAAGCGGCAGCAATATAAGACAAATTGTTTAATTGCTTCGTTTTCAGAGGCTAATTGTGCGACTCTGTGGCGAAGTACTTGAAATTTATTAATCGGTCGCCCAAATGCCGAGCGTTCAGACATGTATTGTAGGGCATATCCGAGACCTGATTCGACACCTGCATAACCACTGATTCCTGCTACTAATCGTTCGAGTTGTAGCCCTCCCATGAGGTAGTAAAATCCTTGTCCTTCTTGTCCTACGATGTTTTCAACAGGTACTTTTACGTTGTCGAATGATAATTCGGCAGTGTCGGAACTATGCCAGCCTAGTTTTTTGAGTTTGCGGGCCGATACTCCTTCTGCTTGGCGGTCGATGACTAATAAACTGACTCCAGAGGTTCCTTTTTCGGGATTTGTTTTGACGACGGTTACAATAAAATCGCCATATACGGCATTGGTAATAAATGTTTTAGAACCATTTACAATATAATGATCTCCTTCGCGTCGGGCGGTGGTTTGGATATTGGCTACGTCTGACCCTGCACCTGGTTCGGAAATAGCGATACTACTAATTAGATCGCCTGAAATGATTCCGGGTAGGTATTTTTGTTTTAGGGTTTCTGATCCGTATTTGAGGATGTAGGGGCCAGACATGTATTGTACAACGAGTTGGGTGATCGTGAATCCTCCTGAGAAACATTTGGAGATTTCTTCACAGAAAACGACATCGTAGAAAAAGTCGAGATTCATGCCTCCGTATTCTTCTGGATACCCTAATCCGAGGAAGCCCATGTCTCCCATTTTTTTCCATATATCTTTGGGTGTTCGTCTATTTTCTTCCCATTCTTCGATGTTGGGGATCACTTCTTTTTTGAGAAAATCGCGCAGGCTTTGGCGAAAGAGTTCGTGTTCTTCGGTAAAGTAATATGATTTCATATTGTACGGTCTAGGTTTTTATAAAAATGATTTAATGACGTTGGCTAGTCCCATTGTATCGTAGTTGAGATGTTGTGCGCCATCTACATACAAAGTCGTGCCTGAAATATAGGTGGCTAGTGGGCTGGCTAAGAAGCAAACGGTGTTGGCGACATCTTCTACGGTTCCGAATCGCCCTGCGGGGATGGCTTTTTTGGCTTCGGAAAACATGGCTTGTATGGGTGGCGGATAATTGTCTAAGCCAGAGCTTTCGATGATACCTGGTGCTACACAGTTGACGCGAACATTGTGTTCGCCCCATTCTACGGCTAGGGTTTTGGTGAGATTTTCAACGCCTGCGCGTGCGGCTCCAGTATGTGCCATGCCTGGAAATCCGCGGTATATATTGGCGATAATGTTGACAATGATGCCTTCTTGTTGGGGTTTGAAGAAGGTGTTGAACATTTCGCGGGTCATGTAGAAGGTGCCGTTCAAATTGTTATTAATGACAGCGTTCCATCCTTTGTCGTTGATCATCTCGGCAATGGCGGGAAATTGTCCGCCTGCATTGTTGATGAGGATGTCTAGTTGTCCATGCCTTTCTTTGATTTGTGTGGCTAGTGCTTGTATTTCTTCCGTTTTTCGAATATCACATACGCGGTATTGACAGTCTCCAAATGCTTGTAATTCTTCATTGGCTTTGATGAGTTTGGGTTCGTTGCGCGAGGCGATGGTCACTTTGGCTCCTAGTTGTAGGAGTTGTTTGGCAATAGCGTAGCCGATGCCGCTTCTGCCACCGGTGACGAGGGCGGATTTGTTTTGGAAAGTTGTATTTTGGAACATTGTTGTTTATTTA